>LZRT01000072.1 GCA_002159075.1 Bacillus thermozeamaize | reverse complement strand
ATGCTCTCCCAGAAATCGAGCCTGTCACCGCAGGTGAGGCCGCCGGGGTTGATCTGGGAGAAGTCCACCTGGCAGCCGTTCACGACGGTTCCCAAACAACCATTTTCAATGGCCGGCTTTTGCGTTCAAAAATGCGTTACCGGAACAGGTTGCTGGCCCGCCTGTCCGCGAAACAATCGCGGATGAAGAAAGGTTCACGGCGGTGGAAAAGGCTCCAGCGAAGCAAGCGAAAACAACTTAAAAAGATCGGCCATCAAATTCGCGACATCCTGCACAAGCAGACGACCGCCCTTATCTCCGCCCTCCACGCGAGAAGGGTGCAGACGGTGGTCATCGGCGACGTGCGGAATCTCCGACAGCGGGTGGACTACGGGCCGAGGGTGAATCAGAAAATTCACCAGATGGTTACGGGCAAAGTGCGCTGGATGATCACATACAAAGCCCTCCGGTTCGGTATGCGCATCGAACTTCAGGATGAGGCATATACATCGCAGGAATGTCCGGCTTGCGGATATCGACGCAAGCCCCAAGGCCGGGTGTATGTCTGCTCATCCTGCGGGCATTGCTACCACCGCGACGGGGTTGGCGCAATCAACATCCGGAAAAAGTATCTGGGCTTAGGCCCAGTAGTCGGGGCGATGGCGTCCCCCACCGGGGTGCGGTACCGACCGCACATGCGGTGTAGCCCGCGCTAAGCGGGAAAGAATCCCCCGGCACAAGCCGTGGGAGAACGTCAAAAGAATGGGGCAAACTGATCCTGGCCGATGGACTGGTGGTAAAATGAAACTGAAACGGGGGTGCGAAGATGATCGATTTGTTTAAAAAGGGATTGGCGTTTGGACTGGGACTGGCCATAACGAGCAAGGAACAGATCGAACAGGTGGTCAACGAATGGGTCAAAAAAGGGGAATTGTCCAGGGAAGAGTCCAGGCAGATGATCCAGCAACTGATGCAGCGGGGAGAGGAAGAAAAAAACGAATTGAAACGCCTCTTGCGCGAGCAGCTCAAATCACTGCTGGAGGAATTGGACGTGGCCACGAAGGATGAGATCCGCCGCCTGGAACAACGGATTGAGCAGCTGGAAAAAAGAGACGAATAAACGCCGGGGACTCTTCTGGGGTCCCCGGTCTGTCAAAGGAGACCTGCGATGTTCGGAAAAAGGATGCGCCATCTCAGCCGTTATCGCGAAATTGCGGCCGCTTTGATGCGTCACGGATTCGGGATGATCGTCGAGGAAATCGGATTTGACCACATCCTCTCCTTGCCCCAGAGGGTGCTTTTCGAGACCAGGGAAAAGGACGCAAGACCCGAAAAGAGCGGAAAAAGCGTCGGCGAACGGATCAGGCTGGTATTGCAAGAGTTGGGCCCCACGTTCGTGAAATTGGGGCAAATCGCGAGCACGCGCCCTGATGTGATTCCTGAAGAGATCATCCGTGAACTGGAAAAGTTGCAGGACCAGGTGCCCCCTTTTTCGTTTCAGGAAGTGCGCAACATTGTGGAAGCGGAACTGGGGGGAAAACTGGAAACCCTCTTTCCCGAATTTGAAGCGACGCCTCTGGCCGCGGCTTCCATCGGCCAAGTCCACCGGGCACGATTGTGGTCCGGCGAAAAAGTGGCCGTCAAAATCCAGCGTCCCCATATCGCCAGCGTGATTGAAACCGATTTGGAAATCCTCCAGGACTTGGCGATGCTGGCGGAGCACCGCCTGGCATGGGCGGCAAGATATCACGTCCGGGACATGGTGGACGAATTCGCCAAGTCGCTGCGGACAGAATTGGATTACACGATTGAAGGCCGCAATGCGGAAAAGATCTTCAAACAATTCAAAGATGATCGCCAAGTCTATGTGCCGAAAGTGTTCTGGGACTACACCACCCGAAAAGTCCTGACCATGGAATACGTGGATGGGGTCAAACTCAACGAGCTGGATAAGCTGAAGCAACATGGATACAACCCGAAACGCCTGGCGGAACGTCTGGTGACAACGATGCTGCGGCAAATGTTCAACGCCGGTTTTTTCCACGGCGATCCACACCCCGGCAATGTGCTCGTCCTGCCCGGTGAGGTGATCGCCTTGATCGATTTCGGCATGGTCGGACGGCTGACACCCGAGATGAAACACCACTTTTCTTCCTTGGTGATTGCCTTGATGCGGCAAAGCACGGACGGGGTGATCAAAGCCGTCCTCCGCATGGGACTGGTCTCGGATGACGTGAATCTCGCGCAGTTGCGCCAGGATGTCGAACAATTGAGGGAAAAGTATTACGGCGTGCCGTTCAGTCAAATCAGCCTCGGAGAGGCCGTCAACGACATCTTCCGCGTGGCGTTCCGCCACGCCATCCGGATCCCGCCGGATCTGACCTTGTTGGGCAAGGCCTTGCTGACCCTGGAAGGCGTGGTGGAAACACTGGATCCTGGTTTCCGTATCCTCGACATCGCCGAGCCGTTTGGACGCCAGCTGTTGAAGGAACGGCTGCGCCCCAAAAGTGTGGCGGAAACGGTATGGAAGCGTGTTTCCGATTACGGGGAGTTGCTGTTCGGCCTGCCCAGACACGTGAAAGATTTAACCTCGTTGCTCAAACAGGGAAAACTCCGGCTTGAGATCAGCATTCCGGAATTGGATCTTTTTTTGAAAAAGCTGGATCAGATCGGCAACCGGGTCTCCTTCAGCATTGGCTTGCTGGCGTTCAGCATCATCATGGTGGGCGTCATCATTGGCACGACCATGGGAAGAGCGTCCACCCTGCTGTGGCGGATTCCGGCGATCGAGATTGGATTCGGCATGGCGACACTGATGTTTTTGTGGCTGCTGGTTTCGATTTTCAGGTCGGGGCGGTTTTAGCCCCTTGCAGGCCCTGCTTCCACGCTTGCAGACCCTGCTTCCATGCTTACAGACCCTGCCGCCCGCCACATAAAAAAGTCTTAAACTTTTTATTCATCAAGATACATCAAAATTCATTATGATTAAGACATATACCCATCCCTTTTTGAAAGGAGCATTGGATAATGAAAGACCATTACGACAAGATCGTCGCTGCCGCCGCACAAATTTCTCCGGTGCTGCCGTTTCATAAAAGCGCCACGATTGAAAAGGCGTCCGTCCATGTGGAAGAGGCGAGCCGCCAGGGCGCACACATTGTCGTGTTCCCTGAATGCTTTGTCCCGATGTATCCCAACTGGTCCATCGATTTTGCGGAACCCGGTGTCTGGGAAGACCATTTGACGGAATTCATGCTGCACTCCGTTGATTTGGACAGCGGCGATTTGGATCCGTTGAAACAGGTGGCCAGGTCGTACAAGACGATCGTCGTCATCGGGATCAATGAACGCGTCAAGCGATACGACGGGATGCTGTACAATTCGCTGGTATTCATCGGACAGGACGGGGAGATTCTTGGGGTCCATCGCAAGGTGTTCCCTTCCAACCGGGAGAAACTCTTTCATACCCGGGGCAACGGCAGCACGCTGCAGGTGTTTGACACGCCGATCGGACGTCTGGGCGGGCTCATCTGTTACGAACACTTGCAGCCGCTATTGAAATATGCCTGCATCGCGCAAGGAGAACAAATCCATTGCGCCTCCTGGCCCGGATGGCCCAACTTCAAGACGGGACGTTCCAACAAGCACGTGATTGACATCGCCAGCCGCGCTTATGCGCTGGAAGGACAATGCTTCGTCATCGCCTCCTCGCTGTACGTACCGCCATCCGAAGCGGAAAAGGCCAACCTGGGACACGCCGATTGGAGTTTCTTCGGCGGCAGCGCGATCATCGGTCCCTCAGGCGAGTATATTGCCGGTCCGGTGTACGATCAGGAAACGGTCATTTACGGTGAACTGGACTTCCGGCTGATCCCCAAACGCAAAGCCTCCATCGATGTGACGGGACGGGATTCCGCGCCGGAAGTGATCCAGCTGAAATTGAATACGAAAAACCCCGGATTCATTTCTGAAGAATAGGCTTAAAACATCCCCCTCCCCCGTCTCACACCAAACGGGCAGAGGGGGTTTTTTCGATCGCAAGTGATTGTGGCTCTCCGTTTTTAACTTTAGTCACTTCAGTCACACATATGTATATATTCAGAATCTCCAACCCTCTCTTCGGATAAATTGCAAAAAGTTTGCCCAGTCTACGCCCATCTTCATACATACGTCCGGCATTTTAATTTTTTTGGCTTTCGGGTCTGCTGGTATTTCTCCGGTAATGACAACCGCTTTTTTTACTTTTGCCAATGCGATGACATATGAGGCTCGAAAAAAATAAACTCCCGTTCTTTCAACCATTTGTAAATTCCATCTTCTCTTCTCTCGAGTTCCAATAATACCTCAACAGGGGCAATCACCTTACCTGCTCGTACCAAATGGTCCATTCTCTCCCACAGTGAACCGAAAACATCAGGGGGATAATAATCACGCCATGCATCTATCCAGACACTAGTATCAATACAATACATCAGGTCCTCCCCCTGTTAGGACGCCAAATAGTTCTTTTTCAATTCGGTTCACATGTTCCAGGTTTATGCCCCCCAGAAAATTGGATACGTCCCTTGTGCTGATCAACTCGTTATGCCAGGCGTTTAATACCATATACGTATATGCCCTGCCGTTCTCACTCAAAACCCGCCTGTAGTATGGCACTTTTCCCTCTGTTTTGGTCTCCTCTTGCCTTTTATACTGTTCAAGAAATTCGTTCCGCTTTCGGTTGTAAAACCGGACATCTGTTTTTCCTAATGTGAGCAGCCTGCGCAAGATCACTTCCTGGCTGACCATGAAACGGTTTGCAAGTTGCCTCAGTTCCCAATCTTCCCACGTCATATGAACCGGACGTTGAGCCACCAACTCCTGTGCCAGCAACGCATCGGTGGGTACCAGACTTTCCCCTGCCACACGGTTGCAATACGCCTCCACATCGTGGTTCATGTTCTCGTCTGCATCGTGCAAATCACACACGCCGCCACGACGCATAAGGATATGGGTCAGTTCATGAAACAAGGTGAAAATTCGGCCTCTCGGCGTGTCTTTACTGTTTACAGCAATGACTGGGTATGGACGATCTCCTATCGAAAACCCTCTCGCATGTTCCACTTCCACATCACTGAATTGAAACACCAGGATACCTATGCTCTCCATAGCAGAAACCCAGGTTCTAAGCGCTTCATAGTGGTTTCTCCATGAGTACTGCTCTTCGAGGGAAACGTTCAGAGCCTCCCTGATTTGACGCGCAACATGTGAGGTCGGATTGCCAAGGTGGATTGAAAGGTTGAATTCCGACTTATCTTCCCCCAGTTGACTCGCCAAGTCCAGTGCAATCTCTCTTCGCATCATTGCTTTCCGGATTTCAAGACGTAGCCTGGGGCTGTAACTGCTTCCCTGTTCCATATCATGTACCAACCTGAAGTCGGGAAGTTGAACAGGTTCTTCCGGAACATGCTTTTTGTAAAAAATGGCCGTCGGACGTTTGAATACACTCCCGATTTTTCGGAGTTGCTTGATTGTGGGATAGTCTTCCCCACACTCCCACTTCTGAAGCCGCTCGACGCTCGTACTGATCTTCCTTGCAGCCTCTTCTTGACTGTAGCCCGCTGTTTTCCTTGCCCATACAAGCATTTCGGGATTGATTCTCGCTTTCACTTGTTCTGCCATCAGAATCCCCCCTTCCAATCATTGGAGTGGTAAATGGCTAGTATTGTCATCAGTATATACCAACAGTATTCTTCTGTGGACTTCAGAAATGCAAAAAGTTCCCTTGTGGTGGGACAGTGCTTGATAAGTCCTCATGATGCGAATTTAGCCTAGACTTGAAGAAAACTAGAAGAAAAAAATAGATAAAATCCCGAGGAAGGATGAGATAATCATCCTTTTTATCCTCACAATCACCAATAAACGCCACTCAAACCGCTTGTAACCTGGAATCCCTCTCTTTATAATTATCGGTAAATTTTATAAAAAGAAGGATATGCTTCTTTTTGTACATAAGAAGAATTTTTTCCTTACATTAAAATCCTGCAGAACGTTTACATAGCCGTTGAAGGGAGCGTTCGTATGAATGATGAGGTCAAACAATTGGCTTTACACATCCGCAACCAGTCGGCCCATCTGACAAAGTCCCAGAAGGAAGTGGCTGAATACATTCTCACCCATCCGCAGGAGATGACCTATTTGACAGCAGCACAAATCGGAAAGGAGGTGGGCGTCAGCGAAACGACGGTCATCCGCACGGCAATGAACCTGGGGTACCGGAAATTCTCCGATCTTCAGGAAGCCTACCAGGCAGCCTTCGGGAAAAAACGCACCCTGAGCCGGCTGGAAGAAAGCACGACCGGCCTGGATTCCATACCGGCGGCCCTGCATAAGAGCTTTCAGCAGGATCTGGAGAACATCCGGTCCACCTTGGAATCCATTGATCACGAACAGTTTCAGCAATTCATCCAGCGCATCACAGAGGCTAGGAACATTTTTGTCATTGGTTCCCGTTCCACCTCGGCCGATGCCTTTTTCCTGGGGTTTAACCTGAACAACCTGTTGGGCAATGTGCATACGGTCACCTCTCTGGGGCCGGATATGGAAGACTGCTTCCGCTATGCGGATGAACAGTCCCTGGCCATCGGCTTCGGCTACCCCAGATATGCGAAAAAAACCGTGGATGCCTTGCGTTACCTCAAGCATAAAAAGGCCACCATTACCGTAATCACTGACAGCATCCGCTCTCCCTTGCTGGAATTGGGTGACTTCTCCTTTCTCACCGAGATCAAGTCCTATACCTCGGTGGATTCCCACGCGGCCTCATTCGCGTTGATCAATGCCATCATCTCGGCAGTCAGCTACCATGCCAAAGAAAGAGTAGTTCAGATGCTGAATCTGCTGGAAGATTACTATGCCGATTTCCAGGTCTTTTCAGGCAAGTAAACATGAGGGGGTTATGAGATTGAAAAAAAGATTCTTCTTATTCGTCGGTCTGATGGCCATGCTCGTCCTGGCCGCGTGCGGCGGTGGGCAGGCAAACCCAGCGAATCAGGACAACGCCAATGGCAACAGTTCATCCACCGGATCGTCCGGGCAAGTGAAAAAGTTCTCCATCGCCACCGGCACCTCTTCCGGAACCTACTTCCCGGTGGGCGTCGGCATTGCCAAGGCGATTGGCGAAAATCCCGCCTATGAACTGAATGTCGAGTCCACCGGCGGTTCTATCCAAAACCTGCAGTTGTTGAACAGCGGAGAGGTCCAACTGGCTTTGGCCGCATCCAACACCGCCTTTGCCGCATACAACGGCGAGGAGCCGTTTGAGCAACCAATCAAAAAACTGCGCGCCGTCGCCGCGCTGTACCCGGAAGTGTTCCAGTTCGTGGTGCGCCAGGATTCCGGACTGAACTCGATTGCTGACCTACGGGGCAAAAAAGTGGCCATGGGTTCACCCGGCAGTGGCACCGAAAGAACCGGCCGGCTCATCCTGGAAGCCCACGGCCTGACCTACAACGACTTCAAGCCGGAATTTATCAGCTTTTCCGATGCGGTGACCGGCATGAAAGACAAAACCATTGACGCCGCCGTGGTGGGCGCCGGGGTGCCGACGGCAGCCATCGTGGACGCGGCCGCTTCGATGAAAATCAAGCTCCTGCAACTGGACAGCGAAAAATTTGAGGCATTTGTCGCCTCTGACCCGTATTTCATCACGACCACCATCCCTGCCGGCACCTATGAAGGCGTGGATGATGACGTCGTCTCAGGCGCCTCGCCCGCCCTGCTCATCGTCAGCGAAGAGATGGATGAACAGACTGTCTACGAGATGACCAAGGCGCTCTTCGAAAACCTGGACAAAGTGAAGGAGGCGCACGCTGTCGCCAAAAACATCAGCCTGGAAACAGCCACCAAGGGCGTTTCCATCCCGTTCCATCCGGGTGCCGTCAAATACTATCAAGAACAAAACATTGAAGTGAAATGAGTGAAATGAGCGTGAAGTCCATGAGATCCCCCTCAAGCGGGGGATCGATCGCATTTGAGGTGAAACCGCATGAATCAGGATCACACACATCAGATCACCGATTCCCCTGAAGAACAGGGGGAATGGGGACAGCAGTTGCGCCAGTTGTCCAGGCCGCTCTTGCGCCTCACTGCGGTGATTGCCGTACTCTTTTCCATCTACCAGCTGTACTCCGCAGGAATTGAATCGCTGCCAGCCCTGCAGCATCGCGCCATTCACCTGTCCTTCGCCTTGGTCCTGGTCTTTTTTCTGTATCCTGCCACGCGAAAAGATCAACACAAGATTCCATGGTGGGACTGGCTCTGTATCCTGGGCAGCGTGACCATCGGCGCATACATTGTCATCAATTACATGGAATTGGTGTATCGTCAGGGCAATCCCAACACCGTCGATTTGATCATGTCGGCCATCGCCATTCTGTTGTGCCTGGAAGCTTCCCGCCGCACCATGGGGTGGACGCTCAGCCTGGTGGCCGGCGCGTTTCTTCTTTATGCCTTCTTCGGGCAATACTTGCCGGGCGATTTCGGTCACAACGGATACACGTTGAAGCGGATCCTGGAACAGATGTATTTCACGTCGGAAGGAATTTACGGCGTGGCCATCTATACCACGGCCAGTTTTGTCTTCACCTTCATCGTCTTCGGCGCCATGTTGCAGGCTTCCGGCGGCGGAAAAGCCTTCATCGATCTGGCGTTTGCCCTGACCGGCCGGTTCCGCGGCGGCCCCGCCAAGGCGGCTGTCGTGGGGAGCGGCCTGATGGGAACCATCTCGGGCAGTTCCTTCGCCAACGTGGCCAGCACGGGGATTTTCACCATCCCGCTGATGAAAAATGTTGGATACAAGCCGGAGTTTGCTGGCGGCGTGGAAGCGGCGGCCTCCTCCGGCGGCCAGATCATGCCCCCCGTCATGGGCGCGGCCGCCTTTATCATGGCCGAAATGACCGGCATCCCCTACAACCAGATCATCATCTATGCCGCATTGCCGGCCATTCTCTACTATCTCTCCATCTTTTTGATGGTGGATTTCCGCGCGGCCAAATCCGGATTGATGGGGCTGCCCAAAGAAGCGTTGCCCGATCTGAAGGAAACCCTGAAAAAAAGCATCTTCCTGATGGCAGGACCGGTCAGCATCCTGGTGATGCTCTTGATCGGCTACACCCCCATCAAGGCCTCTTTCTATGCGGTCATCGTTGTTTTTGTGGCCAGCCTGTTTCGCAAAGACACGCGCCTTACCCTGCCCAAGCTGCTTTACGCCCTGGAAAGCGGAGCCAAAGGGGCGATCGGCCTCATTGCCGCCAGTGCCGTGGCCGGGATCATTGTCGGCGTGGTCACCTTGACCGGCCTGGGTTTGAAGTTTTCCGACTTCGTCCTGCAATTTTCCAACAACCAATTGTATCTCGCCCTTTTCTTCACCATGATCGCATCCATCATTCTGGGCATGGGTCTACCCACGGCGGCCTTGTACATCATCCTTGGTACCCTGGCGGCGCCGGCACTGGTCAAAATGGGCGTCCCGGTGGCGGCGGCCCACCTGTTTATTTTCTATTTCGGTTGCATGGCAGCCGTCACACCGCCCGTCGCGTTGAGTTCCTATTTGGCGGCCACCATCGCCAAGGCCAAGCCGATGCAAACCGCCTTGAACGGATTCAAACTGTCGCTGGCCGCTTTCCTCCTGCCGTTTATCTTTGCGATCAATCCGTCCCTGTTGTTTTTGGATACCACACCCGGTGAATTTGTCTGGGTAGCTGTGACGGCCATCTTGGGAATCGTCGCGCTGGCCGCCAGCCTGGAGGGGTACCTGTTCCGGCACATTACCATGCTGCACCGGATCGTCTTATTCATCCTGGCGCTGGTTCTGCTGGATCCGGGACTGGTGACCGACCTGATCGGGATGACCGGCATCTTGGCACTGGCTTCCTATCACTACTGGAAAAGGAAACGGGAGGATGCGCGCCTCCTCAGTCCGTCACAGTGAAAAGAACGACAACAACGATACCGATGAGATGAGCGTTATGGATGAAAAAGCGCTATTCCACGATGTGAAGCGGGAAGCAGAACATGACAGCGAGGTAGATCAAACGCCAATGAATGGAAAACGACGCATTACCTTTACCTTTGAAGGAAAAGAAGTATATGGGTATGAAGGCGAGCCGATTGCCGTCGCCCTGTGGCGCGCGGGCATTCGCAACCTTGGCAGCAGCATGAAACTTTCGCAGGCCAGAGGCATGTATTGCGGCGCCGGTTGGTGCCAGAGCTGCCTAGTGCAAGTAGACGGCAGACGCAATGTCCGAAGCTGTTTGGAACCGGTCCGGCCAGGAATCCAAGTGAAGCGTGGTGTTCAGCATGACCCCATTTGACCAAGCGCCGGTCCTGATCATCGGGGCCGGCAGAACCGGCACCTACTTTGCCGATTGGCTGGAAAGGCAGTCCCTGCCCTACCTTCAGGTGGATATGAAGCCCCTGCCCGTTCACCCCAGGCGGATCGGACAGGCAGCCGTCCTCGGCATCGGGTTTGACCGGGAAGTGGTTGTGGAATATGAGGAACGCCTGCATCGCTTTCACTGTCAGATGATCATCGCGGCAACGGGAAGCAGAGGATTGGCAGTGCCGTTTCCGGGCTGGACGCTGCCGGGGGTGCTCCTGCCATCGGCGGTCCAACAGATCCTCCGATACCCTGCACCATCCCTCGGGGAATCGGTCGTCCTCCTGACCCGTCAGCCGCAGGGCCCATTTGTGGATACCGTCAAGGCCCACGCCCAGCAAACCACCGTCCTGTGCTGGGATGATCTGGAGTGGATAGAAGCCAGCGGCGGGACAGAAGTGAAGCGCTTTTCCTGGAGAGAAAAGGGGCAGCCCCCTTCCCAGGTTCAGACCATCGATGCCAGCACCGTGATTGTGGATGCCGGCTGGACTCCAGCCGTCGATCTGTTTCACGCCAGCCAGTTTGAAACCGCTGTGGACGAGCAAGGCCGGATGCACGTCCGCCTCAATGAGCGCCTGGAAACCCTGTCCGCCCCCGGGGTCTACGTGGCCGGCAAGGCGGCCGGCATTGACGCGGCGCCCGAAGACTGCAACTATGAACCCATTTTTGCGGCCCTCAAGGGGCTGTTTCACGGGAGGTAAAGGAGGCTGTAGATTGAACTGTGGATGGAACCGTTTTGCAGACGAATTCACAATCATCTGCCGGTGTGAAGAGGTGACCCGGGGGGAAATCGAGACCGCCATCAGTCAAGGCGCCTGCACACCGGACGACATCAAACGGATCACCCGCTGCGGCATGGGCCCCTGCCAGTCGAAAACCTGCCGCATGCCTGTGATGGCCATCATCGCCGAATTCATCGGCCGGCCGCTCTCCCAGGTCGCCAGCCCCAAGGCCCGGTTTCCTCTCTTTCCGGTTCACCTGGAAGTGCTGGCCACCATGCCCAACCGGCAAAATGCGGAAGTCATCGACATTCTCTTGCATGCCATTGACAATCGGGAACAAACGGGTGAATGAAAACATGACACACTACGATACCATCATCATCGGCGCTGGGGTGGTGGGAAGCAGCATCGCCTACCATCTGTCGGAAAAAACATCCAACATCCTGGTCATCGACCGTCACTTTCCGGGGGCCGGGACCTCCGGCGCCACACAGGCCTGGGTATGGGTCCATACCAAGCAGCCCAACTGGTACGCCGAGTTTTCCATGTACAGCGCCGAAATGTACCCCATTCTCAAGAAAAAGCTCGTGGACATCGAATATGTCCGCACCGGCGGGATTGCTCCCATCTTCGATGAGGACAAGCTGGCCAAAGCCAGGAAACTGGTGAAAGAACAGCAGGAGAAAGGCATTGAAATCCACCTCCTGAGCAAGGAAGAAGCCCTGGCCAAGGAGCCGTACCTGTCGGATCAAATCATCGCCGCCACCTACAGTCCTTTGGACGGGAATGTCAACCCGATGCGCCTCAATCAGGCTTACATTCAGGCGGCAAGGCGCCGGAAGGTCACCTTTTCCTTTTACAATCCGGTCACCCAGATTCAACGCCGCGGCAGGCAATTCGTCATCCAGACAGAGAAAGAAACCTATACCGCCGGGCAACTGGTGTTGGCGGCCGGCACGTGGACCCCGCTCCTGGCCCAACACCTGGGCGTCCAGGTGCCCGTCCGTCCGGTCAGGGGGCAAATCCTGATCACCGAACCGGCCCCGCGCTTCCTCAAGCACACCGTCAGCGGCGTCCGGCAAACCGTGAACGGAGAGGTGCTCATCGGATATTCCAAGGAGGAGGCCGGGTTTGCCAAGGACACCACCTGGGATATTATCGGCGAAACGGCCCGTTTTGGCATCAAAATCATCCCCGCGCTTCGGCGCCTGCGCCTTGTCCGGGCGTTTGCCGGTTTGCGGGCCATGCCCCGGGACGGCCTGCCAATCATCGGGCCCGTCCAGGGTGTCCCTGGCCTGTTCCTTGCGGTGATGCACAGCGGCGTCACCCTTTCCCCCATCGCCGGCATGCTGATGAGCGAGATCCTGGCGGGCGAAGCTCCCTCTTTTCCGCTTGAACCGTTTCGCCTGGAACGGTTTCATGAATGAATTTCCACAAACTGCGCTCGCAATATGCAATATGCCAATATACGCACCGAGGGGCTGCGTCAACTGACCAGCCCCTCGGTGTTTTTGAACTTAGAACTTACCTTTTGCGTTTCGCCGCCCTCAACAGCGCCAGCACCTTCGGTCTGGCGCCCGCCTGGATTTGAAATCCTAGCCCGCGACGGATAATCTCGGGCATGTAATACCCATCATCCGTTTCTAACAAAAATCCCTGCTCTTCCAGGAGCTTGATCTCCCTGGTTGTCAGATCGTAATCTTCCGCCTTAAAAGGAATTTGCCGTTTTTCCTTGTCACGCGTCAGGTCTTTGAAAAAAATAGTTAAGAATGGACAAAGGTCCCGAAAATCCCTAAAGCAACCCTTGATCAGAGGGCAAAGTGATTTTCACAAACTGCAGGATGAGCGGCGCGCCCCGCGGGGGGATATCGCTGAGAATCAGCATTCCGGGTCTTACCGCATACAAATTCGGTGATTGCAGGACGCCGTTGACAAAAAGGTTGAGAAAAGACACACTGCCAGGGTCCAAGATGCCGGAAGTGCTGTATGGCGGCGCTGCGTCAGCGTCGGTGTAGACATTTCGGAAGCCGTCGGAAAAAGCCGTGTATTGAGTGGTCTCGGCTTTCAGCAGGCGAGGAACATCGGGACTGACCTGTCTTGGAAAGATATCGGGGCAGCCGAGTGGGGTAATCATCTTCGCATGGCACCAGGCATATGCCAGGTTCTCCGTGACGGACACGCTCGCGCTTTGCGTGACCGGTGACCTGAACATCATCTTTGAGGCCATGCTTCTCCGCATCATATTACCTGGAGTGATGTTTTCAGGCAGAATGTTTCTTCGTACCATGTAGAGTCTCACCGCTTGTCCTTCCTTTCACGAAGAATGAATAAAGCAAGAAAGGGGCCTCCCCAGACATGCTGTGCCCGTCCGGGAAAGCCCTGAATGCTTTGCAGGCGCGATCGTTTGAACATTGCCCTGTTAATTGACAACCATTTCCACAACGACAGGGGTTGCCGGGTTTAAAGTATCTCCGTCGGGAATCGTGAGCGAGGTGGTTGAAATCGTGGAGGCGTTGCCCGGCTGAATCACGCCGTTGATGTAAAGGTTGTAATACGCGAACGAACTGGGGAATGTGGTCACCGTATTTCCGCTGTCATCGAGAAATGCGGTGGCCGGAATGGCAAACGTGGCACCCGTGCCTGTTCCATCCCCAATCGTTGCGTTAAATCTTAAAGCAGTGATAAACGGTTTGATGAACGGCAATCACCATCACCTCTGAATGGCAAAGTTTAATTTTTTATTATGAGATGCGGCATGTTCCATTTTGGAGCCGACATTTACTCTGATGGGACCGCCTGTTTTTCATCGCGGCGCGCCAGGGTCCGCATCCGCGTGCCGGTTCACCGGTTTCCCCATCGCCTGTTCAATACGGTCAAGCAGCGCCTCGCGCCGGAGGCGGAAAAAGGTGTGGAAGTCATCCTGCCGCATCGCCTGTTCATCGATCACGTGGGAAGACAGAATCTCCCGCATCCGCTCGTCCGCAATCCCGGCGTGTTTCTGCAGGCGGACCAGGTAGACGCTGGGCGCATTGCCGCCGATCATGCGGTTGGTCTTGGCCGACAGGGGCGTCTTGTTGACGATGCAATCACAGAGCCGCAGGTCAATCCCCTTTTCCTGACAAAAGGCGCGGGGGAAGATATGGTGAATGTCCATCCGTTCGTCAAAATACAGATTCACATCCACCGCATCGCCGCTCCGGAAATCCAGCGCCCCCTCCCGCAGCAGGAGGGCGGAAATTCCCTTGTACGCCGCGCTGTTCCGCGTCCGCAAGGTGAGCAGGCGGTCGGGTGAGAAATGGGCATCCTGGACGGTGGACGGCGCCTCTCCCCCTTCGATCCAGGAAACCACTTCCGGCAGATCCTTGGCAAACCGGCTCTCGGTCGCGCTGCCATACAACTCACCCAGCACGCCGCACCAGTACCAGCGGGCCAGTTTTGCGCGGACACCGTCATTTTCCGCGCGGTCCCCAAGAACTGCCATGATGGCCGCCAGGGGCACGGTCTGTGAATGATAGGGAAGATCCCGGGCGGCAAAGATTTTCTGTGAAATCAAGAACTTAGCCACCTTTTCGAAACCCGCCGTCGCCGGCTCGGCCCAGGCCAGGTAATCATCCAGGGACAGCCGGAGGATGTCCCGGCGCTTGCAGCTGACGGCCTGTTCGGGATTGGCCTTTTTCCGGGCATATGTGGCCAGCAGGGTAACCGCCTGCAAAAAGTCGGTGTTCTGGACCCCTTCCAGCACCTTGTGTTGCCGGATCCGCCGCTGCCTCTCCTGCCAGTCCTCCCGCAGGTTGAAATCTTCCGCCGCATAAGTGGCGGTCAGGAGTTCAAAGGCGGTCAGGGAGACGCCGCCGGTGTTCACCTTTTCAAACACCTGGCAAACCGCTTCCTTGGGGTTTTCCTTGCGCAGCAGGATGAGCGGCATCTGGTACTGCTGAAACCGCTGGATCACGTCCTGGAGAAACCGGCTCCACTTGCCCATCCGCTCCGCCGCGGCTGTGGGGTCCGCCTGGCAATAACACATCTGCCATTCCATCAGGGCGTGAAGGTCAAACACGCGGGCCAAAGGAAACAATTCCGCCCGGCACTCCGCTTCCATGGTCGAGTAATCCGCCGTCACCTCGCCGCGGAAGTTGCGAATCTTCCGGTCCTCCGGAACGCTGACAACGGCCTCCTCCCGGTCTGCCGCCGGATCGAGGACCTTGTTGATGTCCAGGTAATACCACCGGCTGATCGTATTGCCCCTCGGATCTTTGGTCGTGACCGGCTTGCCGGAATACAAGGATTGGTACAGGGAGGTCAGCCGCTGCTGGCCGTCCAGGATCAGCCGCTCCGGCTCAACCGGTTGCGGCAGGATGACGCCTTCCACCGGCCGCGGTTTGAACCGGACCTCATCATTGCCGGTTTGAAGCATCATCACGGCGCCGACCGGGTAGGACAGGGAAATGCTGGCCAACAGGCTGCGGATGTGCTCGTCATCCCAAACCCACCCGCGCTGAAAATCGGGGAGCTGCGTTCTCCCATCCTTGATGCTCTTCAGCAAGTCTTGCAGGGATTCTTTGGTACTGTCAAACGTGGTCACCGAATGCACGATTCACACCGCTTTCTGTGGATTCTCGATGCCTTCCAATACCTTCTGCAGATTCACATCGCCTCCAGTATAGCATGTCAACGGCGCTTCTATAAAAACATGAAAATAAGGAAATTCCCTCCATCCTGAACCTCTTTTCAGATGTCCTTTTGATTCGGTAAAATCTTCACAGGATTGGCTGACTGGCACGCTTTGATTCCTGAATTTTGAAAATAGATCAGACAAAGGAAGTGGGTCCAACATGTCCGCCCTTTTCTGCCACCGAAATATCCTGGTCAGGTTTTTTTCGCTTTACTTGCTGGGCTTGTTGTTCTTTTACATCACCTGGACGATCAGCTACTTCTTCTTGCCCGAGGCGGTGTTGCGCAATACGGGCTTCTTGGCCAAACTGGCCGGAAACGAAGCGGCGGGACATCCCGTGCTGGAATGGCTCAAAATCTTTGGCTTGAACCTCATTCCGTGCCTGATTGTGGTTGTTGCCAACCTGTACGTCATCGGCCGGACGTTTCCGCTCGGTTATCTGATCCCTTTGGAATGGATGATCCATTACGCCATCCTGCTTGGGACCAATTCTTTCTCCATCCCCATGGACCATCCCCTTCCCCCGTCGCTGGCCGTGTTCGGAAGAAGCGGGCTTTACGAAATCGCGGCGTATACATGGATTGCCGTAGCCACGTATGCCATTTCCCGGTACCGTTTCCGGAGCTTCTTTTCAAGGCCGGAGCCCATCGAACAAAAAAGCCGTTCCCTCACGCTCTTCGACAAGCTGGGCATCCTGGCGGCACTGCTCATCCTGCTGCTGGCCAACCTGCGGGAAGCGTGGATGATTGCGGGCCCGCCTTCTTGAGCCAACACTTTGCAACACATTGACAATGGATAGCGCACAGAAGGTTCCGGTATCCTTTCCCTTAAAGGAAACGTTCACGGCGCAGCCCGTTGGACGCAGCATTTCTTTAAAAAAGAAGCAGCAAAGAAGCAGCATATCTTTCAATACACAAGGGAAAGAGGTCAAGCCATGAAACCATCCGCCAACATGCATCCATCTGCCGACAGAAAACCGGCGAACCGGTTTGACAAGCACAAAGGATATGCACGCATGTTCAAGGAAAACCATCTGACCATCGGGTTGTTCTTTCCCCTGGAATCATACGAGGGCAGCATTCCCGAGATGGACATGGAAAAGCAGATGAAGCTGGCAAAACGGGCGGAAGCGTTGAATTTTGCCGCTTTGTTCGTGCGGGATGTTCCGTTGTATGACCCCTATTTCGGGGACGTGGGTCAAATCTATGATCCCTGGGTCTTTTTAGGGTATATCGCCGCCCATACCGAACAGATCGCTTTGGGCACCGGAAGCATTATCCTGACATTGCGTCACCCTTTGCATGTCGCCAAAGCGGCCGCTTCCGTCGACCGGTTGTCCGGAGAACGCTTGGTGCTCGGCGTGGCGACCGGGGATCGTCCGATTGAGTTTCCGGCCTTTTCCGCCGATCCCGAACACCGTGGCGCTTTGTTTCAGGAAGCCGTTGGGGTCATGAAAAAAGCGTGGGCGGAACATTTCCCTACGATTCAATCGCCCCGGGTCCACCTGGCGAATGGGGACGTGCTGCCCAAGCCACGCCTGTCGGACATCCCGGTGCTGGTAACCGGCCACAGCGCGCAGTCCGTGGAATGGATTGCCAAAAACAGTGACGGTTGGCTGTACTACCCCCGAAACTTGACCTTCCAAGCGGAACTGATTCAACATTGGCGCTCGCTTACCGATCAGTTCAAGCCGTTCAGCCAGTCCCTGTATGTCGACTTGACAGAAGATCCGAACCATGTGCCAGTCCCGATTCATCTGGGGTTCCGCATCGGCCGCAATCTGCTCATCGAATTCCTTGAGCGTCTCAAAACGGCCGGCGTCAATCACGTCATCATCAACTTGAAATACGGCCGGCGTCCTGCTGAAGAAGTGATTGAAGAATTAGGGGAAGAAGTGCTTCCGCACTTTCCGGCATTGGGCACATCATAAACATGCAATCCCTAGACAAACAAGCCATAGACACACAAAACCCTGTCGGCTGACGCCACAGGGTTTTGTGTGTGCTCACAGGGTTTCGATCCAGTCAGACGTTTTGAGGACCTTGCTGAACAATGATCCTTGTGCAACCAAGATGGTTTGATGAAGTTCTTCAGCGGTGACTTCACCCGCTTCGTTTTTGATGGAAATGGTTCCGGTCGCATCGGCAAGAAAGTCGACGGCAAAGCCCAAATGGAACGCCTGCCTGGCCGTGGTGTCGCAGCACATGTGGGTCATGTAGCCGGAAATCGCCACGCCGGCAATGCCCTTGCTTTTCAGCCAATCCTCCAGACGGGTGCCGGTAAAACTTCCCGGCAAATGTTTTTCAATCAAGAGATCGCAAGGACGTTTGGCAATTTCAGGGTGAAGCTCCCATTCGGGACTGCCTTTGCGAAACGTAGCCGCGTTCTGCGCTCGACTGGTGTGCTGGATGACCACAACCGGAATCCCTTTTTCATGCGCTCGATCCATCGCCAGTAAGATGTTGTTGAGGCTTTTGTCCGAATGGCTCACCGGCAGTTTCCCGGTGAAATATTCATTTTGGACATCGATCACCAACAAGGCCTTTTTCATCGTCCATTCCCCCCGCTTGCGTTCTCATATGAATCGATCAGGCACATCAGTTTCAATTTGACACTCCGCACGGCTAAAGCCGTGGGATTCTTGGGAGCACTCCCGCAACCGGGAGTTCCGCCTTGCGGCACCAAGCGATCCCCGTGTGTCCCACGGTTCAGTCCGCTCAGGCGGACAGACAACGCAAGCCTTCTTGCAGAATGTTTCTTGCGGCGTTGACATCCCGGTCGTGGATTTCGCCGCACACCGGACATGTCCACTGCCGGACAGACAGGTCCTTCGTCCCGGTGTTTCGGTGTCCGCAGCAGGAGCAAAGCTGGCTGGAAGGGAAGACGGGCGAAACGATCACCACCTGCCGTCCGTACCACTTTGCTTTGTACTCCAACTGCCGCCGGAATTCCGACCAACTGGCGTCGGCGATGCTTCCCGCCAGCCGGTGGTTCTGCTGCATGTTCTGCACCTGCAAGCCCTCCAGGCAGATCACTTGGTTCTCGCGTATCAGCCGGGTGGACAGCTTGTGCAGGAAGTCCATCCGGGCGTTTCGCACCTTCTCGTGGAGCCGGGCCGCTTTCAACCGGGCCTTCTCCCGGTTCTTCCCACCCGGTTTCCGGCGGGAAAGAATGCGCTGCCAGCGTTTCAGTTTCCCTTCGAGTTTCCGAAGGTGTCGAGGGTTCGGGATCTTCTCTCCGATACTGAGCACGGCGAAATCCAGCAGTCCCAGGTCGAGGCCAACGGCGTTCGTCCGCGGCTCTAGAGGCTGAATCTCCGTATCCACCAACACAGAGACGAAGAATTTACCCGAAGGCGCCAGACGAACCGTGGCCGAGAGAATGCGTCCCTGCACTTCCCTGGATTTGGCGAACTTCACCCATCCTACCTTCGGAAGCCGAATCTGGTTGTCCTCAATGCGGATAGTCGCCTTGGTGTCCTCTCTGCCATTCCGTTTCGAGGTGTAGGACTGCTTTGGGTGTTTCTTGCTCTTGAAGCGCGGGTAGCCTTTCTTCTCCCGGAAGAACCTCTGGAAAGCGTCGTCCAACTCTTCCACCGTCCGTTGCAAGGCCGTGGAATCCACTTCTTGAAGCCAGGGGCACTGTTGTTTCAACGCAGGGAGTTCGCTCATACAGGCGTATTGGTTCAGGGTGGTGCCGTCCCGCTCATAGGCTTCTTTCCGCCGTGCGAGGAAATGGTTGAACACAAACCGGCAGCACCCGATGGTGCGCCGAATTTGCTGTTCCTGTTCTTTTGTCGGATAGAGACGGAAGGAATAGGCTTTGTGCACCTCGTTCACCCGCGCTTCCTCTGTGCTTCGACATACCAGCGGATCGTATCGCTGGACACGTTTCCTGCCGTACTCACAAAGAAGGAACGCGTCCATAGACTGTGAAGGTGTCTTAGATGCGGGAATTCTTCACGCAGTCGCCTGGATGTGATCCCCTTGATCGTCGCCATCATTCTGGAAGGCGAATCTGTCGAGAGACAATTGAGAAACAAATGAACATGATCCGGCATAAATTTCCATCGCAAGAATCAGCCAGTCGTTTTGGGCGCAAATCTCGCTTGCCAGTTCCTTGAACCGTGATTCCACTTGACCAACGAGAACTTTCCGCCGATATCGCGGACAGAACACGAAATGATAGTTGATGAGCGATACGGTAGTTTTCGTATGGCGATATTCTTGTCCCATGCCATAATTGTATCGGTTCAACGAATAAACTCCAACACACTTCATACCACTTCTGAAGGAGTGGGCTTTCGCGCGGGATTTCTGTAACATCTTCAATGTAACATCCAAAATTTCAGAATTCAAATCCCAAATCCGTCATTCGCCAGAGATTACATAAAATGGCGGAATCAGTGGAAAGGTATGGATAACCTGGGAGTGCAAGGGGGGAATGGTCGTGAGAAGGAAGCGGCGCTCCAAAGTGAAAGCGCGCAAACAGCCAAAAGTGTGGAACATTCCCGCCGATCAACCGGATCGCGAAGTGTCGCCCGATCTGGATGAGACGTTGTCCCATCTGTCCAATGTGTGGGAGAAGTGCCACGATCTGGAGATCCGCCGGCTGGATGCAGGGGGCAACCGCTTGGCCATCGTGTGGCTGGACACCCTGGTGGACAAACTGTTGCTGCAGGAGGGCATCGTGGAACCGCTCACCCGCGCGGACAGGCGGATTGTCTCACAGGCGCAGCTGGGCAATCTCCTCCAGGTTGGAAGCCTCCAGTGGAAAACGGGGTGGCGGGATGTTGACGCCTGTCTGGCCGCAGGGAAAGTGGCCGTCTTCGCGGAAGGGATTGCCGGAGCAGCCATCGTGGAACTCATCAAAACGCCAGGGCGGCAAGTCGAGCGGCCCGTCGTCGAAGCAGCGGTCCTGGGACCGCAGGAGGCGTTCATCGAGGACATCGAACAAAACATCGGCCTCATCCGCAAACGGATCAGAAGCCCCCGCCTCAAGATGGAAATGGAGACCAGAGGAACAGTAACCCGCACCCGTATCGCCCTGCTCTACGTCGAGGGCATCATCAAGCCAAGCATTGTAACGGAACTGAAACAGCGGCTGAAAAAGGTACAGCTGGACGGGATCCTGGAAAGCAATTACGTCGCCGAGTACATCCGTGATGCGCCCCGGACCCTCTTTCCCACCGTGCAATTCACGGAGCGTCCCGACGTGATCGCCTCCTCCCTCCTGCAAGGGCGTGCCGTGCTTCTCGTGGACGGTTCCCCCATGAGCATTTTGGTGCCGACAACACTTTTCAGTTTTTTGCAGTCAAGCGAAGACTATTACGAGAATTATCTCGTAGCCACTGTCATCCGTGTGCTCCGGCACGTCCTCTTCTGGCTTTCGATGTTGCTGCCCGCATTGTACGTCGCGCTGTTGAGCTATCACCAGGAAATGCTGCCGAGCCGGCTCTTGATTACCATCGCGGCGAGCCACGAAGGCATACCGTTTCCCACCGTGGCGGAGGTGCTGATCATGGAAGTGATCTTCGAAGCGCTGCGCGAGGCGGGGCTTCGCTTGCCCCGGTCCATCGGGCAGTCGGTCAGCATCGTAGGGGCACTGGTGATTGGAGACGCGGCGGTATCAGCGGGACTGGTCTCTCCGCTGGTCGTCATGGTCGTTTCCCTGACGGGGATTGCCTCCTTTTCCGTACCGTACTACCACCTGGGGCTCACGTCGCGCATCCTCCGCTTCATCTTCATCATCGATGCCGGGTTTTTTGGACTCTACGGCATCATCCTGATGGTATTGCTGCTCCTGATTCACCTGGCGTCGCTGCGGTCGTTCGGGGTGCCGTACCTGGCACCGATCACGCCTTTCGTCTGGTCGCAGGCGGAGGATCACAAGGACTTGTTTTTCAGGGCACCCTTCCGGAATGTCAAAAAACGGCCTCATTTGTACGAGCCGGCCGACAAGAGGATCCCCTAAACGCTGGAGGGTGACAAGATTGCGGATAAACACATCTGTTTCCAAAAGGGCCATTTGTCTGATGCTGGCTGCTGCCGGATGGGTTCTCTCCGCCTGCGGGGACTTGACGGAAATCTCCGACCTGAACATCGTCGTCGGCTTTGGCATCGATAAAGATGGAGAGGACGTGCGGGTGACGGTACAGATGCGGAACGTGGTGGTCGGGGCAACCTCAACGGAAGGCATGGGCCAGCAAGGGGGAGGAGGCGGGGGCAAGGAGTATATCAACCTTTCCTCCGAGGGCAGGACGGTGGAGGAGGCGGTTGAGAACTTGCGGCGCGTGGCTCCCCGGCGTCTCTATTTTGCGCACAACACGGTTGTGGTGTTCGGCCGCGAATACGCCGAAAACGGCATCGATCCGGTATTGGACTTCCTTCTCAGGAGCCGGGAGTTCCGCCGCACACAGCTTTTTTGCGTGACATCAGGCACAGCCGAGGAGGTGCTCCATGCCACCGTGGGCGGCATGGAACAGGTCAACGCGCTGGGGCTGCAGCGGCTGCTCCTGCCGGCGGACATCGAATTTGTGATTGCGCCCACCACGGAAAGGATCTTTTTGAACCAACTGCTCTCTCCCTCCCATGTGCCGCTCATGACCTGGGTCGATGTGGAGCGGGAGAAGGCAACCCTCAAGGGAGTGGGACTGTTTCGCGGCGCCAAGCTGGCGGAACTGCTTCCGTTCCAGCTCGCCCAATCTCTTCTTCTGTTGCGGGGGGAGATCGAAACCTATACCGTCGAGCTCCCTTGCGACCAACCCAACCGGAAAAGCGTCGTCCGGATTCGCTTTATCCGGCACGAGCTGAAGCCGCTCCGAAAGGGCGGGGACATCGCGTTTCACGTCCATATCCGCGGGACCGGCGAGCCTGTGACGATGTGCCACGGGAACTATCTGGAGCCGGAGACGTTCAAGAAGATGAAAAAAGCTGTAAGAAGCCAATTGGAGCAACAATTGAGAAAGACGGTCGCCTTTTTGCAACAACGAAAATTGGACGGCGCGATGTTTGGGTCGGCGGTGTACCGGGTTGATCCAAAGTGGTGGCGAGCCCACGCCAAGGAGTGGCCCCGGCTGTTTGGCAAGGTGCCGGTGAAAATAGACGTGCAGGTGGATGTGACCCGGCCGGGGATGTTGACCACGCCGCCGGAGCACAACTACACGCCCGAACTGTTTCCGCCCAAATCCGTTCCGGGAGGGGATTGACCGTGTTTATTGGGATCGTGCTGTGCTATGCCGCAGGAGCGGCGATGCAAGGATACTTCGCCTGGAAAAAGGGGGAAAAGCGCGAATGCGTGGTGTTGCTGGGGCTGGTTGCCGTGGGCGTCCTGTTTGCCACCTTATATTACACAGGCGCAAATCAACGGATCTATCCTCTGGAGATCCTTGAGCGGTTGTTCCGGCCGCTGACGGAATGGATCTACGTCGCACTGTAGGGGGATGGCATGTACGAACAAATATCCCGGTTGCAATTCATCTTTCTGATGTTCTGGCTCGTCATCGGGACGGGAATTTTACTCCTTCCGTTGACCATCGCGCAGTTTGTGATCCACGATGCCTGGATGGTGGGACCGATTTTTATTCTGGGGACTTTTTTCCTCTCCGGCATCGTCTATCTCTTTGTCCGCGTCTTTCCCGGGCAGAATCTGATTGAAGCGTTGCAAACGGCGTTTGGTCCATGGCCCGGCCGGGTTCTGGGGGTTTGGCTGCTCGTCTGGATGTTTCTCAACAACTGTCTGATTTTCCGGGAGATGACCCTGTTTGTCACCATCAACTTTTTCCCGAATACGCCGATTTATGTTTCGGCTGCCGTTTTTATGGTGCCGGTGATCTACGCGGTGTTTAAGGGAATAGAGGTCGTGGGACGGGTGGCGGAGATCATATCTCCATGGGCCATCGGCACGACATTCGCGTTGTACCTGCTGGCTCTGCAGAACGCCGATTTTTCCAACGTCTTGCCTCTGTTGGCCGACGGATTTTCGCCCGTCCTCAGAGCCTCCCTGGTTCCCTGGATGTTTGCCACCAATTTCATCATCGCGCTTCTGATGGTACGCAACCTGAAAGAACCCCGGAAAATGGGCAAGGATGTGCTGATCTCCGGCGTCGCGGTGGGCTTGACCGGCCTGCTGGCCGAGTCGGTGACATCACTGGTGCTCGGTCCGATCCGATCGTCCTCTCTGTTTCCCGTTTTGGAAGTGATCCGTACCATTCGGATCGGCACCTTTTTGGAACGGCTCGACCCGCTGTACGTGATCACCGTGATCACCACCATGTTCCTCAACGTGGCGGCACTTTTCTACACCATGCTGGTTGCCGTTCAGTCGCTGTTTGGCTGCAAGAGTTACCGTCCGTTTGTGACGGCCGGGGCGCTGGCGGTCGGAACCGGGACGTTTTTTCTGATGGAAAACAGCGGAAGATTGCTGGAATACGTCATGTATACGGCGCCCGGTTACTACTTCGTTACGGCACTCGGCATTCCCATCCTGGCCATCGTCGTGCAGTGGGCCAAGCGGCTGCTGACCCGGAACCGCCCGCAAGGGAGACGCCCGGCCGGAAGCGGAGGGGCTTCTGCGGCCAAGCCTTAAGCAGATCTCCGTACCCACGTATCACTGGCATCTGAGAATGGCGGTTCGCAAATGAGCGTTTGAACTCGCCGGGAACCTCAATTATTTATCACGCTGCCTGCATTTGGATCTGAATCCACACATTCGCCACAAACAAAAATTTTTCCCTTCGCTATTGACTTTGACAAAAAAGCGGATTATAGTGTAATCATGGTTTTTGGTTGACTTGATATTCAATCAAAAAGGTGGATGAATCATGGCGCATTACAATGTGGACGTATGTATTGTCGGCGCGGGTCCAGCCGGCGCATTCCTGGGGTTTCTGCTGGCCCGCAAAGGGATTAAAACCCTGCTCATCGAACGCCATGCGGAACTTGACCGTGAATTCCGCGGCGAACACCTTCATGGCGATGTGGCAACCTTATTAAAGAAATACCGGCTGTTTGACAAGGTGAAGGAACTGGGGATTTTGCCGATGAAAAGGGTCGAATTTTTTCACGGCGCCAAAAGAGTGATGTCCATCACGCCCGAGCTGTTTGGCATCGAGCATGTCGGCATTCACTTCCCCCATCAGCACCTGCTCAGCGCGCTAATTGAAGAAGCGCGGCAAACCGGCTGTTTTGAATTGCTGATGAATACAACCGTCAAGGAGTTAATGATGGAGCAGGACCGGGTGACGGGGTTGAAAGCGAAAAGCAAAGACGGCGAAGTGGAGGTGCGCAGCAAAATTGTCGTGGGGGCCGATGGAAGGCATTCCAGCGTAAGAAAACTGGCCGGCATTCCGACAAAAATCAAGAAGCACGGTTACGATGTGCTATGGGCCAAAATTCCGGCTCCGCCCGATTGGGAGCCGACGATGCGGATGGTTCTCGTCGATCATACGCAAATTACCCTTTTTGCCTGCACCGGCGGTTTCTTGCAGATTGGCTGGCAAATTGCGGAAGGATCGTTCCCTTCCCTCAAGAAACAGGATTTCCGGCCATTTATCGACACGTTAATCAAAGCCGCGCCGGAATTAAAGCCATATGTGGAGCGGCATATTTGCGATTGGAATGATTTTATGTGCCTTCCCGTGCAAAGCTGCACATGTGAAACCTGGGTGAAGAATGGCTTGATCATCATGGGTGACGCCGCGCATACGATGAGCCCGGCCGGCGGAATCGGCGTCAATGCGGCGATGAAAGATGCGGACGTTCTTGCACCAATCATCTGGGACGCCATACAAGACCAAGATTTTTCCCGGGACAAATTGATCGCGTTTGAACAGATGCGAAGGGACGAAATCGACAAACTGCAGGAAGGTCAGGTCCGGCAGGAAAAGGCCATGCAACGCTTGAATGGCAGCAAACTTCTCAAGCACCTGTTTTACTGGAATATGCGGGTTTTGGACAAAATGCCGTGGAAAGGAAAAATCTTTGCCAAAATGTACGCCGCAAACAGATAAACGGGGGAACAGCGCATGCCCAGAACGGAAGAACAAAATCAGCAAATCCGGGATGAACGCAGGGAACAGATTCTTCAAGCAGCGTTGAAAGTGTTTGCCCGCAAGGGCATGGCCGCCGCCAAAATCAGCGACATTGCCGCTGAAGCGGGATTAAGCCACGGTCTGGTTTATCATTACTTCAAATCCAAAGAAGACATTTTCGTCACACTGGTAAAAAAGGCATTGCAAGGGTCATCTCTCGTCGTTCAATACGCGCAACAACAAGAGGGGTCCCCTCTGCAAAAACTGCGTTGGATGACGCACATGATTTTGCAGCATATTGCCGGCGAGGGGGCGTATCTCTTTTTGATCATGATGCAAGCTTTTACATCTGATGCGATACCCGAGGAAGTGAAACAAATGATGGACGATGGGCTCGCCTTTTCCGCCATCAAGGCCACCTTGCCTTTAATCAAAGCCGGTCAACAAACCGGGGAAATCCTGCAGGACGATCCGGAAAAATTGGCGGTCCTCTACTATTCCCTGATTCAGGGTCTGGCCATCAGCAAGATCCAATGGAAAGATTGTCCGCTGCCGGATGCCGACATGGTTTTGAGATTGTTGAAGGCGAAAGGATGAAACGGCTGCAATATCACCCTCTATTCACATCGCTATCTATTCACATCGCCTATTTCAGTTTCCGCTGCCTCCGTTTCTTCAACCGCCATCTCATCAAACGTTCTAACGTTCCATGTTCTAACGTTCTATTATGAATTTCCCGAATCACCTTTCTTGCAGAGAAATCCTGCGCTGGGCTTCATCGGACTTCCCCACTTCGATGAAGCTCTGTCTTTTTGAAGAAGGGGTGAATAAAATCTCCTTTTTCTCTTGAACGGCTCTTTGCAGTTTCTGAACCATGAACCCTATTCCTTTGCAATCACTTAGCGGATATGCCAATTTGCTGTTGTCAAAAACATATTTTGCCGAAAGGATCACCCAATCGCTAAAAAATTGAAGCGCATATTGCTGACATGCTTTATGAAAAGTGCCGATATAGGCATGTCTGGCTTCTGTCGCCCCTATGGACGGCGCTTTATCCCATACCTTCTTCGAACCGCATGGGACAATACATAACCGCTTCATCCGCCTCTGTTTTCCCCTTCCCCATTTGTTCCATCAGGCCATTTCTTTTGAGTAACGGCCCATGATTTGAACCACAGTTGAAAACTTCTCAAAAAAAGAACCTTCGATCCAAAGGCAGATCAAAAGTTCTTGGCGAAGAATTTCCAATAAATTCCATATCTCTGTTTTTTCATCCAAGCCCTTGTTTCTACAGCCAAAAGATTAACTGTAAACCAGTTCGCTTTCGGTCAGACCCAGCGTCTGCGAGGTTGAAGCATGAATTTCCTGCAAAAGATCCGGGTTTTCCGCGAGTGAGACGCCATAGGAAGGAATCATTTCTTTGATTTTCGGTTCCCATACTTTCATTTGTTTCGGGAAGCATTTTTCCAATACCTCAAGCATCACATAAACGGCAGTAGAAGCGCCCGGAGAAGCGCCGAGCAACGCGGCTACCGAGCCGTCAGCGGCAGTAACCACTTCCGTACCGAATTGCAGGGTTCCTCTGCCGCCTTCCTTTGTATCTTTGATCACCTGCACACGTTGGCCGGCGACCACGATCTCCCAATCTTCCCTTCTGGCGGTCGGAACAAACTCGCGCAATTCTTCCATGCGCTGCTCATTCGATAGCATCACTTGCTGGATCAGATACTTTGTCAACGCCATCTCTTTTACGCCCGCCGCCAACATCGTCAGGATATTATGCGGTTTTACGGAACGGATCAGATCAAAATAGGAACCCGTTTTCAAGAACTTTGGTGAGAAGCCGGCAAACGGTCCAAACAGCAACGTTTTTTGGTTATCAATATATCGGGTGTCAAGATGCGGCACCGACATGGGAGGAGCACCAACCTTGGCTTTCCCGTACACTTTGGCATGGTGCTTGGCGATCACTTCCGGATTTTTACATACCATAAACAGTCCGCTTACCGGGAATCCGCCAATCCGTTTTGACTCAGGAATACCGGTTTTTTGCAGCAACGGCAGACTTCCGCCCCCAGCGCCGATAAAAACGAATTTTGCCGTATGGTATTCGATGTTGCCAGTGTCGAGATCATGCACTTTCACGATCCACGAGCCGTCGCCCGCACGTTTAATATCCTGAACATGATGCTTGTATCGGATCTCGACGTGTTGACGCTTCAAGTGGTCAAACAACATGCGGGTTAACGCACCGAAGTTGACATCGGTTCCCGAGTCGATTTTTGTGGCCGCGATCGGTTCCTTCACGGTACGGCCTTCCATGATCAGCGGAAACCACCCTCTTAACTTAACAGGATCATCAGAAAATTCCATCCCTTTAAACAGGGGGATGCTTGACAGCGCTTCAAACCGTTTTTTCAAAAACGCGACGTTCTTTTCCCCTTGTACGAAACTCATATGAGGGATGGGCATGATAAAGTCCTGCGGATTCCGAATCAGATTTCGGCTTACCAGATAAGACCAAAACTGTTTGGAAAGCTGAAATTGTTCATTCACTTTTATCGCTTTGCTGATATCTACCGATCCGTCCGGTTTTTCGGGTGTATAGTTCAGCTCGCATAGTGCGGCATGGCCCGTACCTGCATTATTCCATTCGTTGGAGCTTTCTTCGCCTGCGGTTGCGAGTTTCTCAAAGACCTTGATTTCCCATTCCGGCGCCAACTCTTTCAGCAAGGTTCCCAACGTCGCGCTCATGATGCCGGCACCAATCAAGATCACGTCTGTTTTGTTCTGTAGGTTGCTCATGACGACTCCTTCCTTTTCCCCTATACTCGCTAAACATGCAGGGGCTCCCGCTTAGGCATTAAAAAGGAAGGCCCCCACCTCGGAACACACCTTCCGTCTCATTTAAACTACCATACTCTATTATGATACCTATAGTTACAAATATCTACTATAATTTGCTGGGGATAAGCCATTTAGAGACTGGCAATGATGGAGAATCCTTCTACAAGGGCCGGAAACTCGCAAGATGAAAGCCTTAACCCAACTTCGCGTGAGGGTTAAGGCTTTTATATTAATCAGTTTAGGTCGTTTCACATAGATCAAGGGATTAAAGAATGTATTAGGATTATTTATGATACGTCTCCCCGCGCTGGATCTTGAACGCCCGGTAAAGCTGCTCCAGCACCATCAGGCGCATCAGCTGGTGGGGGAAGGTGAGCCGGGAGAAGGACCAGAGCAGATCGGCCCGCTCCCGTACCGTGCGGGACAGTCCCAACGAGCCGCCGATCACCAGGTACAGCTGGTGCGTCCCGTAGGTGGCCCACTCCGCCATCTGCGCCGCCAACTCCTCCGAGCTGAGCATCTTCCCCCGCATGTCCAGCACCACCACTTTTGCCCCCGGCGATCCGTCCGGCAGGCGCTGCAGGATGCGCTCCCCCTCCCGCTCCCGAACCTGCTCTTCCTGCGCGGCGGACAGATGCTCCGGCGCCTTCTCCTCCTTCACCTCCACGATGTCCAATCGCGCATAGGGCCGGAGCCGCTTGACGTAGTCCGCAATCCCTTGCTGCATGTACCGCTCCTTGATGCTCCCCACAGCCACCAGCGTCACTTTCATGCCAGACCCCCACAAGTTCTGAGATGCCGATTTTTGGCATGACATATTCTCACATGACATCAATGTATCACAAATACCTCTCGACCGCCTCCATCACCTCATTCGGCGCTTCAAAGGGGACAAAGTGCCCCACACCCGGCAGAAGACGCACCTGGTCCAGTTGCGAGAAAAACCGGTCCAGGCGGTCTGCCCATGCGGCGCGGATCACCGGATCCTCCTCTCCCCACAAGACGGTGGTGGGGTGGGCGATCTTGCCGAAAAGAGGGTTGGGCGAAGCGTCCTTGGAAGCGGCCGCGATGGCCATCTGTGCAGCGAGGGCGCCCAACGTCCGGTAAAAGGCGACACTGCTTTTGAAGGCGCCGGGGCGCGCGTACACCGCCACGATTTCCGCAAACTCTTTCGGCCGTACCGCCTCTTTGCGGCCCACCCAGTGCGTGTAAAAATGTTTGAGGTAAATGTGCACCGTGTCGCGATTGTAGCCGACCAGTTCCTCTGCGAGCGGCAACTGGTGAAAATGCTGGTACCAGAATTCCCGCTGCGTGGCCGGTTCAAACTGCCGCTCGCCGATCCCGGGATAGGGCGGGTTCAGCAGCACAAGGGCACTGATCTTTCCCGGAGCCATGCGGACCAGCACCTGGGCCGCCATCGCCCCGATGTCGTGCGCCACGAGGATGACATCGCTCAGCCCCAACCTGTCCAGCAGGACAGCAACATCCTGCGCCAGGGAAAGCGCGCTGTACCCTTCCAGGGGTGACAGATCCGGCTTGTCGGAATCCCCGTAACCACGAAAGTCAGGCGCGATGACATCGGCTTTCTCGGCCAATGCCGGAATGATCCGCCGCCAGTCATACCAAAACCCCGGCCAGCCGTGCAGCAGCACCACGGGGCGGCCCTCCCCCTGCCGGACGTAGTGCAAGGTAACACCGCCCGTCCCTTCCGTCCTCCCATGCCCCCAGCGTTCATCGTGCGGCGGCACATCCAAAAAAAGAGCCTTTTCCATTCTCCATCTCCCCCATTCTTTTTCACCAGGTTGCGTTTCCCTTACTTCCTTACTTAACCATGCCAATAATCCATTTTTTCCATGCTTGCGTTCCCCGCTTGCCTTGCTCTCGTCGTGGACGAAATCGCCAGTTTACCACCAGTTTAAACGAACGACGGGAAACCCACATTCCCTCAAATGTAGGAATCGCTCGAATGTTTCATTGGCAATCAGACTCCGATATAATCGATGTAAAGAACTCCCATGTCATCGTGTCATGAAGGGAATGTCAAACCTTATCAAGAAAGGCGCTGATCGGGATGTTGAAAAAGTTCATGGCGAAGCTGGGCGTCGGCTCGGCCAAGGTGGACTTGGTTTTGCACAAGCGCGAATGGATGCTTGGCGAAGACGTCGAAGGGGCGCTTCACATTGAAGGGGGAACGGTCGAACAGGACATCCGTCAAATTCTTGTCGAATTGGCCGTGAAATTGACGGCAAACGGAAAGGCATTTTCACACCGGATCACCTCGATCCCCGTTGCCTCCTCTTTCGTGATCCGTCCCGGCGAAAAAAAGATCTTGCCTTTTACGTACCGCCTGCCGAATAATTTGCCCATTTCCAGAAGGGGCGTCTCGTACAGCTTTGTGACGCGTCTGGATATCGCGGGAGGCGTCGATCATTTCGACAGCGATACAATTCAAGTGCTTCCCCCAGCCAGGTTTGCGAACATCATCCGTGCTTTGGAGATGCTGGGCCTTCGCGAAAAAGCGGATTCCGGAAAACTCAACGGCTATCTCCAGGCGTTTGCGTTTTTCCCCACAACCCACTACAAAAACCGCCTGGAGGAAGTGGAACTCGCCGCAACCATCGAGGAAAACGGCATCCGGTTGTTCCTGGAAGTGGACATGATCCCTTACCCGTTAGGGTTTGGCGAAAGAGAATTGAGACAAGAGATTTTCCTTGAAAACAAACAGCTGGACAATGTCCAGGCCCTCTCCGCCCATTTGCGGATGATCATCGAAGAGATGCTGCAAAATCCCGAGCCATACCGGTTCAGACACGCTTCAGGAAAGCCTGCTCATGGCCACGTCTGGCGTCACGGCCACCGTGGAAGCGGCATGACGGAGGCGATGGGCGGCTTCGTCGCGGGCATGCTCGGCGGCATGCTCCTCAATGAGCTTTTTGACTCCGATGGGGCGGATGGAGCAGGCGAAACCGGCGGTGAAGGCCTCGATCTGGGCGGCTTTGATTTCGGGGATTTCTTTGGCGGCGGCGATAGTGGGGGATTCGGCGACGGCGGGGGATTTGGCGACAGCGGAGGGTTTTAACCGGGCTTTGCCATCGGGGTCAGGCGGATCACCGTCTCCCGCAGTTCACCGCCTCGCAGGTAGGAAATGCGCACCGTCTCTCCCGGCCGCTTCCGTGTGTAAAGATACCGGCGCAAATCGGCCGCCGAGTGGATGGACTGATCATCCATTTGAACAATCACATCCATGGGCTTAAGGCCCGCCTGTCTGGCGGGCGGGTCTACCCGCAATACGACGACCCCGGAAATCACCTCTTGCGGCAATCGCAACTGATTTACCCGTTCCTGGTTGGGAATGGCCTGCAAACTTTTCGGCGTAATCCCCAGGTAAGGCCGCTGAATCTGTCCCTCTTCAGCCAGCTGCCGGATAATCGGAAGCGCGTCGTTGACAGGAATGGCAAATCCCATCCCCTCGATCCCGGCATCGGAAATTTTCAGGCTGTTGATGCCGACCACTTCACCCCTCAGGTTGACCAAGGCACCGCCGCTGTTTCCCGGATTGATGGCGGCGTCGGTCTGAATCGTCTCCAGCTCCCACTCCGCCTCTCCGTCGCCGTCAAAGTCCAGCGGGATGGCACGGTTGGTGGCGCTGATCACGCCGGCCGTTACCGTCTGCGAAAAATCCAGCCCAAGCGGGTTGCCAATGGCGATGGCCTGTTGGCCGGGCACCAGTTGATCGGAATTGCCGAAACGGGCCACCCCCTTGACAAACCGGGCGTCAACGGCCAGTACCGCCAGATCGGTCAGCGAGTCCGCGCCAAGTACTTTGGCCGCTGCCCGGTCACCGATGCCGCAGACCACTTCCACCTGGCTGGCCCCTTCAATGACATGGTTGTTGGTGACCACATGGGCCACGTTTCCCTTCACTTCATACACCACGCCGGAACCGGTGCCCGCCTCGACCATTTCAGCCTGCCGCCTCATCCCGTCGCCCGCCCGTTGCAGGTTCACCACCCCGACCACGGCGGGACGCACCGCCTCCACCGCCCGCACCATGTCGGTCTCACGGCGGTTTAAGCGGCCCAGGACTTGCGGGGTGGGGCTTCCCTGGGGACCAAACCGGTAACCCCCGGCAGTGCCGGTGGTGTCACCGGCTTGTGTGCCCGCTTCATACCGCACCGGTCTCCATCCCCTGCCGGCCCCGGGCCCTCCCGATGCGCCGCTCCCGTCTCCTCCATCGTCCAAAAAGGCGGGGAGGATCATCAGTCCAAACATAGCGGCGATCACCACCCCCGACCAAAAGATCAAATAGCGCCTCCCCCCGACCGGCTTCCTGTCATCGTCCGGTCGCCGCTCTCCTTGCCAGTTTTGTTCTGACATCTCGTCACCTCCAGAATTCCCCACCAGCCGGTCTTTTCCCGCCCGGGAATCATACGCGTTGTCTTTAGTGTCTGAATCAGGGGGGCATTTATGCACCATCACGCCGGGGGGATAATTCACTCTCTTGCGGGGAATCCTGATCAATATCTTTTTCGTGCAATGACAGGCCAACATCTGACAGGGGGTGGGTTGATGCGGTTCTCCCCGATGGAAGAAATCAACTGGGTGGCCCAGTTGGGCGATCTGAAGGAAAACCATTACAAAAACACCTTGATCCTGACGGCGCTCGTCGAAATACTCGTGGAACGCGGAATCATCCGGCGCGACGAGGTGTTGCAGAAGGCGTACCAACTGGATGAAGAACTCCTGAAGCACCCGCAGCTGTGGAATTAGCTGTGGAATAATGGCAGGAACAAAACGTTTGCGCCTCCCGGAAAGGGAGGCGCAGCCTGCAGAAGGCCTGCATGAGAAGGCCTGCATTTATGTACCATTTATCAGTCGTATATCAGTCTTATCATGCGCGTCATGAACCTGAAACGGATTTCAGCGGCGTCGGCCGGTCCGGGAAAGTGGCGGCCAACGTCAGCTCTTTCCCCACTTCAATCTGTTCCCGGCGCAAACAGTGCTCGACCGTCAGATGGGCCAGTTCCTGCAGATTGTTTTCCTGGCTCAGGTGGGCCAGGAACACCTGCCGGATGGCGGAACCCATCTTCAGGATCTCCAGGAGCGTATCACCGGCCGACTCATTGGACAGGTGGCCCGTATCGCTCAAAATCCGCCGTTTCACTTCCCAGGGGTAGCGGCTCATCCGGAGCATCTCCACGTCGTGATTGGCCTCCAGGATCAGGATGTGGGAGTCGCGCACTTTTTCCATGACCTTGCGGCTCACATACCCCAAATCGGTGGCCAATCCCAGCTTGGCCTCCCCGTGATAAAAGCAAAATCCCACCGGCTCCGCCGCATCGTGGGAGGTGGGAAAGCTTTCAATCTCCAGATCGCCGATGCGAAACCACCGCCCCGTTTCAAAGACCCGGCATTGTCCTTCCGGAATCTCGCCCACCTGTGCGGGCATGGCCCTCCAGGTGCCGCTGTTGGCGTAAACCGGCAGCTGGTAACGGCGCGCCAGCACACCGACGCCCTTGACATGATCGATATGTTCGTGGCTGATCAGGATGGCATCCAGCTGATTCGGGCCAATCCTGTGTTCCGCCAGCAACTGTTCCAGCTGCCGGCCGCTGAGGCCGGCATCCACCAGCAGGCGCACCTCGTCCGTTTCAATGTAAAGCGCATTGCCCGTGCTGCCACTGGCCAACACTGAAAACCGCATTTGTTCTCCTCTCCATTTCTGCCACTCTATTCCATCTCTGCCGCTCTTTTGTTTCTGCCGCTCTCTTTTGCTGCCGTTCCAGTCAGACGGGAGGGCTTGGCTACAGCCGTTTACGGCAAAAGCTCAACGTTCTCTTCATTCCGTGCCATCCGCGACAAATTCCGTGCCGGATTCCGTGCCCGTCAGACCTCTCCGCTCCGGTTCATCCAGTTCCAGGCTGCCGGTGATGGCATTGACAAAGAGCACCTTGCGGCTTGTCTTGCCGCCGGGTTCCGGCTGATCGAAGACCACCCGCCAAACCGGGTTTAGCACCTGCTCATCGGCGTTGTACAGCCGTCCGTAGTATCCGAAGCGGATCTCCAAGAGGGCGGATCTGGGGGGAAGGTATTGGTTCTCCAGCAGGCTGTACACTGCCGTTGCCGCTGGAATCAGGGCCGGCGCCTTTTCACGCTTGCGGATCTCCACCCAGGATTGCCGGTAACCTGTCACCTTTCCCGCTTTTACCTCAACCTCCAATCCGACGTTGAACATCGGTACGTCCTCGGCCATTTGGACATACCGCCAGAGGCCTGCGGTCGACAGGAGCGGGTCTGGCTGGTACTGGCGGGCCTTCCAGATGAGATCGGCGGGCAGTTCGGGCAAGCCGTCGGAACGAGGCGATATTTCCCGGACCAGGGGATAGGGCTCCAGGAGCTGAACCGCCCACTGGTTGGGCTGCCGCTCACTGGGAAAGCGCCTGAACGCTTGCGTCTCGGGAGGGGTCACTTCCCGAAACTGCACGGTCAACACCCAGCCGTCCGGGATCTCCACGGGAACCTCTGTCTTCACGTCAATCCGCTTTTGCCGCAACTGCTGTTCCAGTTCCTGCTTGGCCGCCGCAAAGCCTTCCTCCAGGATGGACTGCCGTTCCACCAGTTCCCAGATGAGCAGCAGGTCAAGGATCAGAAAAGCGACGATGAGGATGCTTTTCGCTCTGCTCCAATCCATTCCCATCCCCCCTCATTCCGCCGCATCCAGCCAGCGGAAAGCCCCTGACGGTTCTGCCAGCACCCAGCCTGGTACAAGGCGCACCTGCCCCTTTGCCAATTCCATGCGGTAGGCCACCCGCGCCTGCCGCACCGGGACGCCTTCCCGCTGCAGCTGAAGCAGGCGTTGATACACCACATCACCGGCAGGCAGAATCCGTGACTGGCGTTTTAACCTCTGCCCCAAGCGATACAGCGGCCGCTCCAGGGAGATCACCTGCGCTTCGGGCTGCATGCTGACCAGCAGCCGCCCGTCTTCACCGGTCCCTCCGGTGCCGTACACCGGATAGGGTCCATGATAAAACCGAAAATGCAACCGGATTTGCTCCTGCCGGAATTGCTGATATCCGTCGATCAGGTAGTCCCCTGTCCAGCCTCCATGCTGATTGACAAATTGCACCGCCATCCCGGAATACCCCATCCTTTCGTTCCCCTGGCTTGCCTGCGAAAAAGCCATTGGCGCATCATAGACCAGGCGCAACCGGGATGGTTCCACCTGCAGGCTGCGGCTGCCGTCGGTGTAGACGGATACGCCATCGCGCGTGATCATTTCCCGGATATAGGACGGATCCACAAACAGGTACGGATTGATCATCTCCAGCGTGATCGGCTCAAGGCGCACCACTTCCTCCGCCACCTCAAGCGGTGCGGCCGGCAGGTACCAACCCTCAGGGGCGCCTTCTGAGGCAGGTGCAGGCTCCCCTTCCTTTCCGCTTTCCGCCGGCACGACGCCGGACGGCGGCGAATCCGGCGAGGAGGCAGCTGCCGGGGAAGCGGCGCCCGAAGACGGCGATTTCGCGGCCGGCAACCGGTTCGCCGCTTGGGAAGCGGGGTAAAAATGCACCTTCGGCAAGCCGGCAGCCGATTGGAGCAGCATTTGCCACTCCGGCGGCTCCGCTTCCACCACACCGCGGGCTGCCTGCCGCCGCTCCTGATCGATGAAATAAAGCCAGATCTGACCCTCCGCCCCTGACCAGGCCCACAGACGGGTGACGGCTTCCATCTGCCCCGCGCCGGCCTCCACCCCTTCCCAGATCACAGACAGTTCCTTAAGCGGCACCCGAAAGCCGTACTCCAGCTCGATGCCGACCGCCCGCCTCATGCCCAGCCAATCCAGTTCCGCCCAAGAGACCGCTTCCAGGTTCCTGACCTTCCATTCGGAAAGCTTCTCCAACGCCATGCGGTGAGGATGAGAATAGGGCAAGGCCATCCGGTGCGTTCCCGATTCGTGAAAGTAGATGACCTGCGGTGCGATCAGCTGTTCCGGTTTCCGTTCCTCCCCGAGCGGCGGGATAGAAGTGTAGTTCTTCTCCACCGCCGTGAAAGGCGGACGCTGGTACCACAACAACCAGGTGAGAAAGATGCTGAGCAGGACCAGAAACACCAGGAGAATGGATTTCCCCGTCTCGATCATTCGCCGCTGCAGCTCGTTCATCACCCTACCCCCTCTTTTTCCGCCAGGGGAACGGTGAAATAAACCGTGGTGCCTTTGCCAACCTGGCTCTTGAGCCAAATGTTCCCCCCGTGAGCCTCCACCACTTTCCGGGCGATGGACAACCCGAGGCCACTGCCGCCGGCCTGGCGTGAGCGGGCCTTGTCCACGCGGTAAAAACGGTCAAAAACGCGCGGCAAGTGCTCCTCCGGGATGCCGATCCCGGTGTCCTGAACCGAAACCAGGGCTTCCTGCCCGCGCTGGGTGAGGCGAATCCCGATCTGGCCGCCGGAAGAGGTGTACTTCAGCGCGTTGGAAAGCAGGTTGTCCATCACTTGCTGCAACTGATCCCGGTTGCCCCAGACAACCGGCTTTCTCTCCAGGTGAAGCTCCAGGCGAATCCCTTTCTCCTGCGCCGGCAACTGGAACCGCTCCACCACCTGCTCGATGAGCCTGGCCAGCGGCAGCGGCTCCAGCGCCGTCTTGGCCTCGGACGAATCCAGCCGGGACAGTTTCAGCAGATCTTCCACCAAACGGATCATCCGTTCCGTTTCCTGGTAGGCCACCTGCAAGAACCGCTGCCGGGTCGCATCATCCTCCACCGAACCGTCCGAGAGGGCCTCCAGGTAACTCCGCAGCGTGGTCAGCGGGGTGCGCAGTTCGTGGGAGACGTTGGCCACAAACTCGGCATTGACCGCCAGCGCTTCCCGCAGCCGCCGGCTGAGATGGTTAAAGGCGGCCGCCAGTTGTCCGATCTCGTCGCCGCTATGGACATTCACCTGCCGGTCAAAATCGCCGCGGGCCATCGCCTGGGCCTGCCGCGTGATCTCGGAAATCGGCCGGGTAATCGTGCGGGTGACAATCACTCCCAGGACGGCTGTCAGGATCAGCGCGATGGCTGTGCCGCTGGCGAACAAATTGGTGATCTTGCCGATGGTCTGGTACACCTCTTCCAGCGACGCTTCCAGGAATACGGCGCCCAGAACGCGTCCCTCCCGCTGAATGGGGATCGCGATCAACTGCTTCCGCTGTCCGGTCTCCGGATCCAGGCGAATCGCGTCATTCCGCAACCCCAGCAAGGCCCTGTTCACTTCGGTTTGCAAATTTTTCTGGCCCACCCTCTCCTCGGCGTCCCAAGTGGCGCTGAGAATGACGCCGTTGTTGTCCAGCACCTGAACTTCCACGCCGTTCATCACAAAAAACTGCTTGACCAGACCGTCAATCTCTTCGACCCGATCGCCCGCCTGCATGTACCGCTCAAGGTTGGCCGCCAGGAGATTTCCCTGGGCGTACATCGTTTCCGTAAAATTGGCCACATAATAGCGCTCCAGGGAGCGCAGGAAATAGACGCTGATGAGCTGCATCGCCAGGAGGATCAGGAGGACGAAAATGACGGTCACTTTCCACTGAATCCCCAACTGGCGCGAAAATCTCTGACGCAGTAGCTGAAGCGGGAATCTCTGACGCAGCAGCTGGAGCGGGAATCTCCGGCGCAGCGGCGGCGGACTCCCGCGCTGCGGCTCCCTCCCCTTCACGCATTTTGCCTCCCCGGCTCCTGCAGGTAATAGCCGACGCCCCGGCGCGTCAGGATGTACTCGGGGCTGCTGGGATCGTCCTCGATCTTTTCACGCAGGCGGCGAATGGTCACGTCGACCGTGCGAACGTCGCCGAAATAGTCGTATCCCCATACATCCTGCAACAATTGCTCCCGCGTCAACACCTGTCCGGGGCGCTGACTCATATACTCCAGCAGCTCAAACTCCCGGTGCGTCAAATCCAGCGGTTTTCCACGCTTGGTGACGGTGTAGGAAGAAAGGTTGAGCTCCAGTTCGCCGATCTTCCTCACCCTGGCCTCATGCAGGGAGCTTCCCGTCTCGTAGCGGCGCAGATTGGCCTTGACGCGGGCCAGCAGCTCCCGGTTGCTGAAGGGCTTGGTGACGTAGTCGTCGGCACCAATCTCCAGCCCCAGCACCTTGTCCACCTCGCTGTCCTTGGCGGTCAGCATGATGATCGGCATTTGCTTCTTGTGGCGGATCTGCCGGCACACTTCAAACCCGTCCAATTCCGGCAACATCACGTCCAGCAGCACCAGATCGGGAGAGCCGGTCAACGCCTTTTCCACCGCTTCCTTCCCGTCGTAGGCGCAATCCACGTGATATCCTTCCCGCTCCAAGGTGTATTTCAGGATCTCGGCAATCGGCTGTTCATCATCCACAACCAGGATCCGCTTCATGCACTTCCCCCCTTCCGAACCTCGTTCAGCCAGATGTCATAGGAACGTTCCAGGGATTGGCCAAACACCTCTTCCCAGGCCCGTTCAAAGGGAATCTGGCGGGCCAGCTGTTGATGAAACCTCACCAGCGCCTCCTCACCGTGCACCTGTTTCATGAATTGCACCCATTTAAAGGACTGGCGGTAGGCCAGCGCCACATTTTCCAGCTTGTCAAAGTCACGGTGCAGCTGGTCGAAGGGATAGAGGGGCTGCTGATTCAGCCGGTTGTCCAGGCTCACCCATTCATACCCAATCATCTCATATTCCACCAGCTGCGCCAATCCCTCCGTGTACCAGCGGGGAAAATTGTTGTTGGCCAGCATGTCCAGGTACAGATGGGTGTATTCATGGACCAGCGGCCCCTCATGGTGGTACCATTCGGCCAGCTCCCGCCCACCCGGGGAAGCGGCTCCGGTATCAGGAAGCAAGACCCGCGGGGACAACAGGTAGATGACACCGCCGTAATAAACCCCGCTCGCTTTTTCCGAAGCGGGCCAGCCAAACCGTTCTTGCATCTGTTCGTGGTGCGCGTACAGGACCAGCGGCACCGGCTTTTGCGGGGCAAACCGGAACTGCTTGGCAAATTCCCGGTAGACCGTCTCCGCCTCGGCCAGTACCAGCCCGGCGTACGGCTCATCCTCTGGCAGGTAGGAGAGGATAAAGTGGTCCGAGGCGGCTTTCTCCCAGCCGGCATACCGGAATTGTTGCTCCATCAGCTGGTTGGCCTGGCGGAATGCCGGTTGGGCCAGCGGCAGCTTGTACACGGCGGACACCAAGGCCACCCCCGTCAAAAAAGCCAAAACCACACCTATCCACCGGCGTCCGAATGCGGCACGCATCTCCTCTCCCTCCCGTCCCTCCAATCGGTTGTCTCCATTGTACCATACCGGTTCGCAGGCAGGTCAGGACCAGATTCATGCAAAAAAAGACGACAAAAAAAGATGACGGGCTAAAAACCGTCATCTGACTCTATCCTCTTACAACATCTTATAACATCTCTAACGGATTGATCGGGCGGCCGTTTTTCAGCACTTCAAAGTGCAGGTGCGTCCCGGTGGAGTGCCCGGTGGAGCCCATGACGCCAATTTTCTGGCCCCGTTCCACGACCTGGCCCACCCGCACGTTGATAGAGCTCAAGTGGGCATAACGGGTGCGGTATCCGTTGCGGTGATCGATGATCACGCTCTTGCCGTAACCGCCATCCCAGCCTGCAAACACCACGCGCCCGTTGTCGGCCGCCAGGATGCTGTAGCTGGAAGGACGGGCGATATCGATGCCGGCGTGTAACCGCCCGTCACGCATGCCGTAACGGCTGCTGATATAACCGCCGACCGTCGGCCAACGAAAGACGCCGCTGCCCCGATCGGCCACCACCTTGGTTCCCTTGGCGATCACCCGATTCTGGGGCTCTTCCATGATCTGCTCCTTGATCGGACGCTTGGTTTGGATCTGGCCGTTGATCTTCGTCACTTCGTATGTAACCTGCTTCGTTCCATGCTTGCCCTCGCGGAGTACTTTCTGCTCACCTTTCAGCATGGCCGGCTCTTCCACAACCTCTGTGGCAAAGGGAACCGTCTGGATCTCCTTCGTCTCTTCCACAATACGCACTGACAGGAGCGGCACCTTGGCCGTGACCACCAGTTCCTGTCCTGGCTGCAGCCGGGAGTTCTCATCCAAGCCGGGATTGTTCTCCAGCAACTGCTGGACGGTGGTGTCGTAGCGGGAAGCGATGGTCCACAAAGACTCCCCTTCCCGGACGGTATGTTTCCGCCCCGCCAGCGTGCCGGCCTCAAGCAACCGGGCGACCTGCTGCGGCTCCATCACCTCGTCCGGGTCAACCGCTACCTCCCTGGTGGCAACCGATTGGACAAACGCCACTTCTTTCACCACGGTCCTGCTGTTGCCGCGGGCACTGCGATCCGTGTGCGGCGTCCGCGCCAGCTCGCCGGAATAGCGCTGCCGGTATGCGCCGAGCAACCGATCGAGGCTTTCCTGGTCAGTCACGACAGCCACTGGCCGCCCGTCGATGACCAGTTGCACCCCTTTAGCCTGGACAGCCACCTTCTGTTTCAGCACCTTCAGAACCTCGGCATCCTGGCTCTGCCCCTTGTATACCCACTTCGGCTCCGAAACGGTGACGGCCTGTGTCAGGGCGAGATCCGCTCTCCCGGCCTCCTCCCTCGCAGCCGCATACTGCTTTTGGAGCCAGTTCTGGACGACGTCCGGATCGCTCACCGTGCCGATCACCTCGTCCCCCACCAGCACCGGATACAGCGGGACGCTTTGCGCCTGGATGTACTGGTACCCGCCAAAGGTGACGGCGCCGGCCATGGTTACCGTTCCCAAACCGATCAGAAACTGCTTTTTGTATTGTTCAAGAAAACGCTTGATGTCTGGCAACCGCTCCTCTACCTGCTCCCGTTTCTCCTCCGGTCTCATCCCATCCTCCTCAAGATTTCCCCATGAATGGCCACAGCTTACCACATCCGGAAATGAGGATCAATCGCTTGTCTTCAGGGAATTGATTCCATCAGGTCATTCCATCAGGTGATGCCATCAGATCATTCAGGCGTAGACGCCCCGCACCAGGCATGTCTGCTCGCGGCCGGGGCCCACGGAAAATGTAACCAGCGGGATGCCGGTCAACTGGGTGATCCGCTCCACGTAGTGGCGGGCGTTGAGCGGCAGCTCATCCAGCGAGCGGACACCGCTGATGTCCTCGGTCCAGCCAGGCAACTCTTCGTAGATCGGCTCACATTCGCGGAGCACGTTGAGACTGGCCGGGAAATGTTCCAGCTGCTTGCCGCGATAGCGGTAGGCGACGCAGACCTTGAGCGTGGGGATGCCGGTCAACACGTCAATGGAGTTCAGCGCCAGGCCGGTAATCCCGCTGACCCGGCGGGCGTGGCGGACGATGACGCTGTCAAACCATCCCACCCTGCGCGGCCGGCCCGTGGTGGTGCCGTATTCCCGTCCGACTTCGCGGATTCGTTCGCCGATTTCGTCATGCAGCTCGGTCGGAAAGGGACCGTCGCCGACGCGGCTGGTGTATGCCTTGGCCACGCCGATGACGTGGTGAATCTTGGTCGGCCCGACGCCGGAGCCGATGGTCACACCCCCGGCCACCGGATTGGAAGAGGTGACAAAAGGATAGGTGCCCTGGTCAATGTCCAGCATCACCCCTTGCGCCCCTTCAAAAAGGACACGGCGCCCCGCGTCAATCGCCTCGTTGAGGACCACCGAGGTGTCTGTGACATAGGGGGCAATGATCTCCGCATAATGCATGTAGGCATGGTATATTTCGTCAAAGTCGAATCCTTCGCTCTCGTAGACCCGTTCCAGCAGGTGATTTTTTTCCTTCAGGTTTCGCTCCAGCTTGGCCCGGAATTCCTCCGGTTCCAGCAAATCGGCCACCCGGATGCCGACACGGGCCGCCTTGTCCATGTAGGCAGGGCCGATGCCCCGGCCGGTGGTGCCGATCTTCTGGCTGCCCTTTTGCTTTTCCTGGAGCTGATCCAGCCGCAAGTGATAGGGCATGATCAGGTGGGCGCGGTTGCTGATTTTGAGGTTGGACGTCGAAAACCCCTGTTCATGGATGTATGCGATCTCCTGGACCAATGTGGCCGGATTGACCACCATCCCGTTCCCGATGACGCAAAGTTTGTCTGGATAAAAGATGCCGGACGGAATCAGGTGCAGTTTATAGGTTTTCCCGTTTAAGGAAATGGTGTGCCCGGCGTTGTCTCCGCCCTGGTAACGCGCCACCACTTCCGCTTTTTCAGCCAGGTAGTCGGTGATTTTTCCTTTTCCCTCGTCTCCCCACTGGGTCCCTACGACGACAACGGTAGCCATGTTTTACCCCCTGTGTGGTTATTACCCCTTCAGTGTAGCACAACGGAAATGGGCGCACAAGCAAAATACCGAACGTTCTGGACATGCTCGTCCAATACCGTTCGGTATTTGCGCACCAACGTATTCTCAGGCGCCGACCGGTTCCGCGTTGCGCTCCAGACTGACAAATTTGTTGAAATTTTTCAGGTACAACAGCTCCACCTTGCCGGTGGGCCCGTTGCGTTGCTTGGCGATCAAGATTTCCACGATATTGGGCCGGTCCGTTTCGGGGTTGTAGTAATCGTCCCGGTAGAGGAAGGCCACCACATCGGCATCCTGCTCAATGCTGCCCGATTCGCGGATATCCGAGAGCATGGGCCGTTTGTCCTGGCGCTGCTCGACGGCCCGGCTGAGCTGCGAAAGGGCGATCACCGGCACCTCCAGCTCGCGGGCGATGCCTTTGAGGCTGCGCGAGATGTCCGAAATCTCCTGCTGCCGGTTATCCCCCCCGCGGCCGCTGATCAGTTGCAGGTAGTCAATGACGACCAGGCCGAGTCCCTGTTCCGCCTTCAGGCGCCGGCATTTGGCGCGGATGTCGAAAACAGTCAGGTGCGGGGTATCGTCAATGAAAATGGGCGCTTCCGCCAGGTTGGTCATCGCCAGGGTGAGCTTTTCCCAGTCGGCCGGTTCCAGGTAGCCGGTGCGCAACCGGTGGGAATCGATGTTCCCTTCCGCGCTGAGCATCCGCTGTACCAACTGAATGGCCGGCATCTCGAGACTGAAGATGGCGACCGGTACCTGGGCCTGAATGGCCACATTCTGCGCCACGTTCAAAGCGAAAGCGGTTTTCCCGACACTGGGACGGGCGGCGACAATGATCAGGTCCGACTTCTGAAAACCGGAAGTCATCCGGTCCAGGTCCGGGTAGCCGGTGGGCAGCCCGGTCACGCCTCCCTTGTTGGTATAGAGCATTTCGATGCGTTCATACGCCTGCATGATCACATCCTTGATGTTGAGGAAGCCTGCCGCATGGCGGCGCTGCGAAATTTCCAGGATGCGCCGTTCCGCTTCATCCAGGATGACGCGGGCATCCTCCCCGCCGGAATAACCGGCGCTGGCGATCTGGGTAGCGGCGGCGATCAGGCGCCGCAACATCGCCTTTTCCTCGACAATCTGCGCGTAACTGTGAACGTTGGCAGCGGTGGGGACGGAGGTGGCCAGTTCGCTGAGGTACGAGATGCCGCCCACCTCCTCCAGTTCCCCTTTGTCCTGCAAGGCGGCGGTGACGGTCACCAGATCCACGGGTTCGCCTTCCTCCAGCAGGCGGCACATGGCCTGGAAGATCTTCTGGTGGGCTGGCCGGTAAAAATCCTCCGGGCGCAATGTTTCCATCACCGCAAAAAGCGCATCCGGATCAATCAGGATGGCGCCGAGCACCGACTGTTCCGCCTCGATGTTCTGCGGCGGCATGCGATCCAGAAACACGTCGCTCATGCCGTTTACTCCTTGACCACCTGGACGCACAGCATGGCCTGGACACCGGGAAACAGGCGGATTTCCACTTGTGTGGTTCCCAGTTCCCGAATCGGTTCAGGAAGCTGGATCGTTTTCCGGTCCACCTTCACGCCCTGCGAGGCCAGCTCTTCCGCCAGCCGCTTGGCCGTGACGGCGCCGAAAAGCCGCCCGCCTTCTCCCGCCTTGGCCTTGATCGTCAGCACCATCTCGTTCAACTTCGCGGCCACTTCTTGCGCAGCCGCCTTCTGCTGCGCCTTGCGCTCGGCCTCTTTTTCTTTTTGCGAGGCCAGTTGCTTCAGGTTGCCCTCGGTGGCTTCCACGGCCAACCCGCGGGGAATCAGGTAGTTGCGCGCGTAACCGTCAGAGACCTCTTTCACCTCTCCCTTTTTTCCCTGTCCCTTGACATCCGCCTTAAAAATCACTTTCATCACCCATCATCCCCTTTCACTGCTTGTTCCAGCTGAAATTCCTCCAGCACCTGCCGCAGCTTTTGGCTGACGGACTGGATACTTCCTTCGGACACCTGTGCCGCCGCATTGGTCAAGTGACCGCCGCCGCCCATCCGCTCCATGATCACCTGTACGTTCACCTCGCCCCAGGAACGGGCGCTGATGTTGATCAGGCCATCCGGCCGCCTGGCAATCACAAAGGAGGCTTTCACGCCTTCCAAGGTCAGCAGGCTGTCGGCCGCCTGGGCAATCAAAAGCTGTTCGTACGTCTTCTCTTCCTGGCCGGTGGCCAGGGCCATTCCGCCGTGCAGGAGCTCGGTCTTCTGCAGCAGCTCCATGCGCCGCAGGAATTGGCCCAAATCCTCTTTCAGCAGGCGCTGGCAGATTTCCGGCTCCGCGCCGTGGCGCCGCAGGAAGGAAGCAGCCTCGAAGGTGCGCACGCCGGTCCGGAAGTGAAAGTTTTTCGTATCCACGACGATCCCTGCCAGCAGGGCGGTGGCCTCCAGGCGGCTCAGACGGGCGTCGCCCGCCTGGTACTGGAGCAGTTCGGTGACCAGTTCGCAGGTGGATGAGGCATACGGCTCAATGTACAACAGCAGCGGATCCTCGACCATGTCATCGCTGCGCCGGTGATGGTCAATCACCATCACCCGCCGCGTCTGCTGCAGGAGGCGGGAATCAATCGCCATGGCAGGCCGGTGATTGTCCACCATCACCAGCAGGGTGCGCGGTGTGCAGAGGTAAAAAGCTTCATCCGGGGTGATCAGTGCCTGGGAGAGGCTCTCATCCTCCTTGATCCAGTGGAGCAACTTGTCGATCGCCGGATTGGGCTCATCCAGGACGATATACCCCCGCTTGTCGTTCAACAGCACCGCCTTTAGCACCCCGATGGCTGCGCCAAGGGCATCCAGATCGGGAAACTTGTGGCCCATGATGAGGACCAAATCGCTTTCCAGAATGAGGTTCCGCATCGCATGCGAGATGACACGGGCGCGGACGCGCGTTCGCTTCTCCACCGCGCTGGACTTTCCGCCGTAAAAGGTCAGTTTCTCACCGATCCGCACCGCCGCCTGATCGCCGCCGCGGCCAAGGGCAATCTCCAAGCTGGAAGAAGCCATCTGGCCCACTTCCGGGGCGGACCTGCCTCCCGCCCCGAAACCGATGCTCAGCGTAAAGGGAATCGGTTGATTCTGCGTCATCTCCCGTACCCGATCGATAATCTGAAACCGATCTTCCTGCAGCTTTTGCAGGTGCTCCAGATCCGTGACGACGAGAAACTTGTCGTTGGTCAGGCGCCGGATGAACATGGAATATTCCGCCGCCCAGTCGGTAATCGTCCGCGTCACCTCGGCCAGCAGCAAGGTGTGGTTTTTCTCATCCATCCCCTGGGAAACTTCTTCCAGGTTGTCGATCTGGACGATGCCGATCGCCACCTGTTCCTGCTGGTACCGCTCCTTGAGCCGGGCAAATTCCGTGACATCACTGACGAAAAGGAGCCGTTCCTCCGCGTATACCTGCACGTCCAGCACCTGTTTGCGCCAGGTGATCTGGTGCCGTCCGTCTTCCCCAAGCTTCCCCGCCAGCACCGGCAACACCTCAAGCAGCGGCACGCTGACGAAATTGGGAATCTGCAGGAGCTCACTGATGAAAGGATTGTGCCACTCCACAACCCCTTCCTCGTTGAAAAGGATCATCCCGACCGGCGTGCGCTGGACCACCTTGTCACCAGCGCGGCGAATCCGGTAGGTCAAGGTGGCGACATAGCCGATGAAGTCTTCGCGAAACGATTTTTCCGCGTACCAGGCGTAGATGGCCAATCCGAGAATGGCCATTCCCCCCACCCAGAGATACAGCCAATGATACAAAAACAAGAGGATGGTCAAGATGGCCAGGAGCACAAAGGCCAGGATCATATGCAATCCATGCCAGCGCCGATGAATAAACTCAGGCACCCTTTGACCTCCTTTAAATTCAAGGGATGACACCGCTCAAAGGGACGAAATCCGCTCGCGCAACGGAAAACCCACATCCACAATCCCCAGAATACTCAACACCAGGGAAAATAACAAGGAAAAAGGTGGGAGAATCAGGCCAACCACCGCCAGGACGGGAACGGACTTATGCAGGTTGCGCGCTTTTGCCAGAAAAAAGACAAAAGAGAGCCCCTGAATGATAAACAACACTTCAAAAGCCGCCTGCAGGTTGATGAGCACCGGTTCCAACGCCGCCACGCGGGAGGATGGAGGGATCAACATATATAACAGGACGGGCAAATAGAGAAAGAGCAACAGACGGGGAAAGCGCCAGGTATGGAATGCGGGCAGACGCGGCGCGGAAGTGCCCAGGCGCCGCAAAACGGTTCCCCCGATCCAGTGCGTCAGCAGGCTGACGGTTGCTGACGAAAAGAAAAGCAGAAAAGGAAACATCCGGACGAGCATGTCCGGCAACTGTGCCAACTGCGGATTCTCTGGCACGTCAAGTCCCATGCTTTCCAGCCAGGACTGGGTCATGCGCAGGGATTCCTCCATGGCCTGACGCAGATCCTGCAGCATATTGACGGAAAAAAACAAATTCATAATTACCAGCATGCACAAAAACGAAACCAACGTGGCAACCATCCCGGCTGAAAAAGCAAGGTATGCCTCACGGCGCAGCCGGTAGACCGTGCCCATCACCCCGCCTGTAAGCCCCGACCAGAGCGGCAGAAACACCGACGGCAGCCCGACCAGGATCACGGTCAGCAGCGTGCAGACGGTGACCACCGCCACCAAGTCCCCCGCCCGGTGCCGTGCCGCGTAGACGAGAAACGGAACGGGCAGCACCAACGTGCTCACCACGCCCAAAGGCGTAAAATAGGACAACAAAAGGAGGACGGCATAAATCCCGCTGACCATTGCCCCTTCTGTCAATCTTCTGGTGTCCATGCGCACAAGCCTTCACCCCACTTATTCCCCAATCCTTCCGGCGGCCAAGTACTCCTCCAGGACGCTCCAATCCTGATACCACTCTTCCAGCGGATGCCCAAGCTGCTTTTGCCGGCGGATCTGTTCCAACATCTTTTCTTCCAGCCGGTAAAACGGGATCCCCAAGCGCCTCGCCAGGGCATAATGGAGCAGTACCATGGCTGCCATGTTTTCCACAATCGCCTCGTCATCCGCCTCATGCAAACCACGAAACAGGGATGCCAGCGCCTCCGCCATCTCCGTCTTTAACCCGTCCACCACTTTGAGTTGTTTGGCGATAAAGACCTGTTTTTCCGGCATGGCCTTCCCCCTTGCCACACATTGTACTATGTATTTCCACAGGTATCGTCCAATTCCTGCAACGATGCGGCAAAAGAAAAGGGGACCGAAGTCCCCTTGGCGACCGTTTATTCGTTTGTGTACGGCAACAAGGCCATCTGACGTGCCCGCTTGATGGCCCGTGTCAGCTTCCGCTGGTACTTGGAAGAGGTCCCTGTGACACGGCGGGGAAGGATTTTTCCGCGCTCGCTGATAAACCGCTTCAGGAGTTCGACGTCTTTGTAGTCGATTTTCTCAATCTTATTGACGGTAAAATAACAAACCTTTTTCCGCCGGTTCCCGCGTCCTCTGCGCGCCATGAACTCTGCCCCCTTTCTTTTGAACAACTTCATTGAACAGCTTCCATTGATTTATCCTGAAACCTAAAACGGCAAATCGTCTTCCGAGATATCGATCGGCGTTCCCTCATTGGCAAACGGATCCGCATCGTCATCCATGCCGCCAAATGGTTGCGGGCCGCCAAACCCGGTGGATGGAGGAGTCTCGCCGAAGGAACCGCCAGAGGCACTTTGACTTCTGGATTCCAGAAAACGTACGTTATCCGCCACCACTTCCGTCACACGAATCCTCTGGCCCTCGTTATTTTCAAAAGTGCGGATCTCCAGCCGCCCTTCCACCGCAGCAAGCCGTCCTTTGCGCAGGTAATTGGCACACAGCTCGGCCAATTGCCGCCAGGTCACAATATTGATAAAATCGGCTTCCCGCTGGCCCTGCTGATTGGTATAGGGACGATCCACAGCCAGGGTAAACGTGGTCCTTGCCACGCCATTGGCCGTATAGCGCAGTTCCGGATCCCTCGTCAAGCGCCCGATCAAGATGATGCGGTTTAACATTTTCCTCCCCCATTCCCCCGCCGGCCTGTCAGGCAGGCATGTTGATCACTCGTCATCCCGGATGATCATGTGGCGAATCACTGCGTCTGAAATCTTCAGCACCCGATCCAGCTCCGTCGAAGCTTCCGGGTCGCTGTTGAAATTCATCACCACGTAATACCCCTCACGGAAGTGATCGATTTTATAAGCAAGCCGCCGCCTTCCCATTTCGTTCAACTGGGTGATTTCTCCACCGCGGCTTGTCACCACATCCTGGAAGCGGCTGACCAATTCTTTGATGGCCTCTTCCTCCAGGTCTGGGCGCAAAATGTACATCACTTCATAAGGCCGCATCCTTTGCACCTCCTTCTGGACTGAAACGGCCCCCTTGGCGGGAGCAAGGAGTGAATCGTCTGATATGGAAAGACAAAGATCCACATTACGGGATGATAACACATTTTTCATATGGATGCAATTGCACGTCAGCCCTGTTTGCACATTGTCCCATTATTGACAAATAAAACTTTATTCCCTAAACTAAGACTAAATGAATAATGAATCAGATAAATCAAATAAGAACGAACTTTAATTACAAGGGAGATGGGTATATGACAACTGTCAACACAGTAACAGGTCCGGTTGATTCGAGTGAGTTGGGTTTGACACTGATCCACGAGCACATGAGGGTACGTTCTGAATCGGTCGCGTTCCAATTTCCTCACCTATACGACGATGAATATGATTTCAACAAAGCTGTCGAACAGGTGAACGCGGCAAAGGCCCTCGGGGTGAAGACTATCTGCGATCCGACAGTTATGGAACTGGGTCGCGACATCCGTTTTATAGAACGGGTATCACGAGCCACCGGCGTACAAATTGTTGCGGCAACCGGCATCTATTCCTACCACTACGTTCCGCCACACTTTCAGAACAGGGATATTGACTATATGGCCGACCTGTTTGTCCGTGATATTGAAGTGGGCATCCAAAACACCGATATCAAGGCTGGTTTTATAAAATGTGCAACAGATGCGCAGGGCATCACCCCTGACGTGGAAAAGGTGCTTCGTGCGGCAGCTCGTGCCCATCTGAGGACGGGCGTACCTATTATGACCCACTCTCATCCGGCGAGCGGAACAGGGTTAAAACAAATGGACATTTTTGAAGAAGAAGGAGTGGATCCGAAGCGGGTATTGATCGGTCATTGTGGTGATACAGACAGCCTGGAGTATCTTCTTCAGGTGGTGGACAGGGGACCGTTCATGGGAATGGATCGCTATGGATTGACGGGTCAGTTTGGCTGTTCAACTGAACGGCGAAACGCCACTGTGGTGGAGTTGGCCAAGCGTGGCTATGCAGATCGGATGTTACTCTCGCAGGATTATTGTTGCACCATCGACTGGTTTCCAGAAGAGACAGCACGTCAGATGTTCCCCAAGTGGTCGATGACTTATGTGCTCACCGAAGTGATCCCGGAATTAAAACGGGCTGGGGTGACCGATGAACAAATTCATCTCATGATGGTGGATAACGCACGCAGATGGTTTGAAGGATCCTAATAACTGTTGTAGCAATAGACAGATCGCGATGTTCAACACAAGGGCGGTCAAGCATGCAAAGTTTTAAGTAGGTGTTCAGGGAAGGAAAAAAGCGGAATAAAAGCGGAAACAAAAGGGAAAGAGACCTCACTAGGGCAAAAAAAAAACACTGTGCTTGAACGCGCGGTAAAAAGGAGTGAGGTCTCTATGCTTTATAAATAAAATACTGCCATAAAAAATATAGCAACAAAAGAAATATACCTGCGCGGGGAGAGGTCCATTCCTCATCCGGTTGGTGTGAAATAAGGTCCCCGTTGATCCTTGGAAGGAGGCGAAACCATGGCATCCGTGTATGCGCACAAACCGTGGTTGAAACATTATCCGGCATTTGTTCCAAGCGAACTCCCCTTACCCCAGAAGAGCATGATCGATCTCTTTGAAGAAAGCGTCCGAAGGGCGGGGGAGGCGCCAGCGATCCATTATTTCTATGAGACGATCTCCTATCGCCGGTTGAACGATTTGGCCGACCGGTTCGCCACCCTGCTCGCCCGGTGGGGCGTCGGCCCAGGCGACCGGGTGGCGCTCTACCTGCAGAACAATCCCCAGTTTCTCATCGCCCAGTACGGCGCGTGGAAGCGGGGCGCCATCGTGGTGCCCCTCAACCCCATGTTCAAGGAAAAGGAAGTCCGGTATCACCTGCAAGACTCCGGAGCCAAGGTCCTGGTGGCGCTGGACTCCCTGTATGCCGCCCATGCAGAGACGGTGATCGGCGAGACGGCTGTCGAACAGGTGGTCACCACCCATGAGGCCGACGGGTTGTCCGGCGACCGCTGGCGTCAGATCACGCTCTTGACCCAGACGGAAAAAACGGTGCCGGCCGGCACGGTCGACCTGTTTCCGGCGTTGGAACAAACGGCGCCCGATCCGGGTGCGCGGGCCGAGGTGAGGCCGGAAGACACGGCGTACCTGGTCTATACTTCCGGGACCACCGGTTTGCCCAAGGGAGCGATGAACCTCCACCGGAACATCGCGTTCAACGCCAATGCGTACCGCACCTGGATGCAAATCGGGCCGGACGACACGGTGTTCGGCATGGCGCCGCTCTTTCACATCACCGGCATCGTCGGCCACGCAGCCCTGGCTGCCTTGGCGGGGGTGCCGCTGGTTTTGTTCCACCGCTTTGATTCGGAAGAGGCCTTGCGCATGATCGAAACGTGGCAGCCGACGATGACCGTGGCCTCCATCACGGCCTACATCGCCTTGATGAACGCTCCCGGCGCCAAACACGCGGATGTCCGTTCGCTGCGGAAATGTTACAGTGGGGGTGCGCCGATTGCGCCCAGCCTGGTCGAACAGTTCGAACGGCAATTCGGCGCCTACATTCACAACATCTACGGGTTGACGGAAAGCAACTCGCCCACCCATGCCGTGCCGATGGGCGCAAAGGCCCCTGTCGATCCCGGCAGCGGCGCGCTGTCGGTCGGCGTGCCCATTCCCAATGTGGACGCGAAGGTGGTCGATTTGGAAGACCCCGACCGCGAAGTGGGCGTCGGTGAAGCGGGCGAATTTGCCGTACGCGGCCCGATGATTTTCTCCGGTTATTGGCAGAAGCCCGAAGCCACCGAAAAGGCGTTTCACAACGGGTACTTCCTGACCGGAGACGTCGTGGTCATGGACGAAGAAGGCTGGTTTTACGTCGTCGACCGCAAAAAGGACATGATCAACGCCTCTGGGTACAAGGTATGGCCACGGGAGGTGGAGGATACCCTGTATCAGCATCCAGCCGTCAAGGAGGCGGCGGTCGTCGGCGTGCCCGATCCCTACCGGGGAGAAACGGTGAAAGCTTTCGTGGCCCTCCGGGAGGATTACGCGGGGAAGGTGACGGCGGAGGAGATCATCCAATTCTGCAAGGAACGGATGGCGGCTTACAAATATCCACGGATGGTGGAGTTTTTGCCGGAAATACCAAAAACAGCTTCCGGCAAATTTCTCCGCCGGGAGCTGCGTGAAAGGTCGACTTGATGGCCTTTTTCAGACATTGAAGCGGAAGTAGATCACGTCGCCGTCCTGGACCACGTAATCCTTCCCTTCCAGACGGATCAGTCCTTTTTCCCGGGCGGCCGCCATCGATCCGGCCGCCATCAGATCGTCATAAGCCACCACTTCCGCCCGAATGAATCCCCGTTCAAAGTCGCTGTGGATCACACCGGCCGCCTGGGGCGCTTTGGTTCCCTGGCGAATCGTCCAGGCCCGCACTTCCTGTTCACCGGCCGTCAGGAAGGTGATCAGTCCGAGCAACCGGTATGCCTGCCGGATCAACCGCTCCAGTCCGGCTGCCTCAAGCCCCAGCTCGCGCAGGAATTCCCCCCGTTCCTCCGCGGGCAACTCGGCGATCTCCGCCTCCACCCGGGCACTGATCGGAACCACTTCCGCCCCCTCGGCGGCGGCAAATTCCATCACTTTCTGGACATGAGGATTGTCAAAGGGACGGGCCACCTCTTCCTCACTGACATTGGCCACATACAGCACCGGCTTCATCGTCAAGAGGTGCAAATCCCGCACCAGCAGACGCTCCTCATCGCTCAAATCCACCTGACGTGCCGGCCTTTCCTCTTCCAGCGCCTGTTTCAGCCGCTCGAGGACGGCCAATTCCTGCTGAAACTTCTTCTCACCGCTCTTGGCCTGCCGGCGCGTGCGCTCGATGCGCCGCTCCACTGTTTCCAGATCGGCCAGGATGAGCTCCATGTTGATGGTGCGGATGTCGTCAAGCGGGTCAATCCGGCCCGCCACATGGGTGATGTCTGAGTCCTCAAAACACCGGACCACGTGGGCGATGGCATCCACTTCACGAATATGGGCAAGAAACTGGTTGCCGAGCCCCTCTCCCTTGCTGGCTCCTTTCACCAGGCCGGCGATATCGACAAATTGAAAAGCGGTCGGCACCACTCGCCTGGATTGAAACATTTCCTGCAAGTGGACCAGCCGCTCATCGGGCACTTCCACGACACCCACATTGGGATCGATGGTGCAAAAGGGATAGTTGGCCGCTTCCGCACCTGCCTGTGTAATCGCATTGAACAGCGTTGATTTGCCCACATTGGGCAACCCGACAATTCCCGTTGATAACATGGTTCTCCTCCGATTGCAAACGTTCAAGTCTTGTTCAAGATTCCGTCTTCAACTCATCCTGTCGCGAGTCGTCCTGGTAAGGAATCAGTACCTTCTTCATCTTGCGGACAAACTCCCTGCGGGGCATCAGGACGCTGTGCCCGCACCCGGTGCATTTGATGCGGATGTCCATGCCCATGCGAATCACTCTCCAGGCATTGGTTCCGCACGGGTGCGGCTTTTTCATTTCCACGATGTCGTAAAGCTGAAAGCTTTTCTCCACGGTCGGCTTCATCTCCCCGAGAAACCGTGATGGTTCGGCAGGCTGTCGTCGCCGCGAATCCAAGACAGCAGAAGACAGCCGACAAAAAACAAGCTGGCCATTCCGAATATAGGATAAAGGATTTTCACTAAAGTGGCAAACCCGAAATAACTGAACGGGATGATCCCGATCACCAGGATCGCGAGGATGAGGGAGTGCGGCCAAATAACGATCACCTTAAGCCGCGTGGCCAGACTGAAGATGCTGCTCAGCGCCGTGGTGTAAATCGCCAGCCACAGCGACAAGAACACCAGCTTTTCGACCCGGAACGGGAAATGGCCGGCCAGTTCGAAGAGGAGAATCTCCCTCTCCGCCGCCACATCCACGGGCATGTTCAGGAGGGCGCCATTGAGCAGCCAGGCGAGACCTCCCAGGAAGAGGCCGCTGAGCAGCGATCCGATGGCCAGTTCTCGGGGGTGGCGGCTTTCCCTGGCCGCCATGCAGAGAACACCTATCATCGGCACCAAGTTGAATGAGGTGTATACGACGGATGAAGCCCAGACCCCATAGTACGGTTGGAAGCGCGCCTCAAAACGCTGTTCAAGCTGTTCCGTTTGTTCTCTTCCTTGAGAATCGCCTGGTTCGCCGCCCATAAGATAAAAAAAGGCGATGGCAGCCAGCATCAGGACGAGCAACGGAATCAGCCAGCTGTTGAGGGAAAGCAAGCCCCGAATCTGGAAGATCAACACGCTGAACACCAAGACGGCGATGGCCAGCACGCCGAGATGAAAGGGCAGCCGAACGTCCGCGAAGACGGCGCCGCTTGCCGCAAACATGACGGCAGACAATGAAAACAGGTAGAACATGATCAAGCCATCATACACCCTGGCCATCAGCGGCGACATCAGGCGGAAGAGAAGTTCCGAGTAGCTGGCCGGCTTCGTCTGCCAGCTGATGCGCAAAATGACCCAACAACACAAGGCATAAAGCCCTGCAAAGAGGAGAATGCCTTGCCCGCTGCCCGCGCCGTATACCGTAAAAAACTCCCATATCTCCCTTCCCGAGGCAAACCCTGCCCCAATGGTGGTTCCGACAATGGTCATCGCCAGGCGAAAACTGTTGCCCAAGACGCCCGTCCTGCCAGCTGCGCTCATCTTACCGCCTCTTTCCACGCGTCATTTTCCTCTTTCGGACAATCCCCCTTCTCATGTATATTTCCAATTCTTTCTCCGTATACTAGTTAATAATGTTTGGACGATTATTGCAGAAACGGTGTGACGCGATGAGAAACCCTCCCAAACCATTTGCATCCAACCAGACGCTTTGCCGAATCCCATATGATGACGCCAATGCGACGGAGGTGCTGGCACAGGCCCTGGTCCGCTCCCTGCTCCCGCACGTCCATCAGCGGGAATTCTTGTGCCTGGCGATCGGCACCGACCGCTCCACCGGGGATGCTCTGGGCCCCTTGGTTGGTTCGCAGCTTGCGCAACTGGCTCCACAGGGGCTGACCATTTATGGCACATTGGACGAGCCCGTCCATGCCATGAACCTGAAAGAACAGATCGAGCAGATCCACCGCAGGCACCCGAACGCCTTTATTCTCTCTGTGGACGCCTGTCTGGGGCAGTACAAGCACATCGGGATGATTAGTCTCCAGGAAGGAAGCTTGCGTCCAGGCGCGGGTGTCAACAAACGCCTGCCCGAAGTGGGCGATCTTTCCTTCACCTGCGTCGTCAACGCGGGCGGGTTTATGGAGTATTTCGTCCTGCAAAATACGCGCCTGGCCCACGTCATCAAAATGGCGCAGGTGATGGCCGGCAGCATCCACCTGGCCTTTACCCGCTTGCACAGGATGGCTTACAAAGACGGACCGCTGGTTACGATTCAGAGTTTGGACAAAAAAATGTCACCAAAAGGTGACCAGCGCGGTGAGTTCAGCACAGGCTGAATCTTGGAACCAGCCTGCAAGGCAGGAGCAACGCCGTTCGGGCGGCCGTCAGGCGCGTGACAACGGCACCTCGGGCGTGCTCTTGTTTCCGTCTGTTCTCTTGTTTTGGTCCAGCACTTTGCTCGCCGCCGCATGTTGAATCGCTTCCTGTTCTTCAGGACTGAGCGGATAGGCGGACTGTCCCCCGCTGAGCGGCTTGGCGTACACGCTGCACTCGCCTCGGGAATAGATGCTGGTGATCACGACACCATCCAGCCGCTCGTTGACCCAGGCAACGGAGAAGCTCAGATCATTGCCCGTCTCCCGGAACGCGTTGTAACGAATCATCCCCACGCGGGAAACGTGTTGTGCCTGCTCCTGCTTCAAGCGGGCCATCTCCTGCGTGCATTGTGCCAGCTCCTGTTTCAAGCCGGCCACCTGCGCTTGCAGGGATTCCTGTTCTGTCAGCAACTGATGGAGCAGATCCCCTCCCTGCTCACTCCCAAGGTGCGACAATAGCTTCCGGTATCGCCGCCGGATCTGACGAATTTGTCTGGCTTGAACCCCCCAGATGATGAACAGGATGAGCTGCACGAGAAAGATTCCAAGCAAGATCAGGGCAATCCAAAACAGCGCGTTGTTGGTGTCAGAGATGGCGGACAAGGCGGACTGCCAATCCATTTGAAAATCCGTCGGTGTATTCATCGCTCGCATGTTCGTCTCCCTTATCTACCGTGTGACAAATGATTTAAGGTGAAGATCAAATCAGTTCCCGCACGGCGGCGACCAGTTTTCCGATCTCGTCATGCGTATTAAACAGGCCGACACTGGCACGCACCGTGCCGCTGCCAAGCGTGCCCAACCGCTCGTGGACCAACGGCGCGCAGTGCAAGCCGCCGCGCACGGCAATGCGAAAGTGTTCATCCAGAAGAATGGCCACCTCCTCCGAATGGTAGCCTTCCACCTGAAACGAAAGAACCCCCACTTTTGGCTGGCCCAGCGGCGGACCATAGACGGTAACCCCCGGGATTTGCTCCAGTTCCGACTGCAGATGCTGGATCAATTCCCATTCGTGGCGGAAAATGGCATCGACGCCCCGGGCCAACACGATCTCCAGTCCGGCTGCCAGGCCGGCCAGGCCTGGCGTGTTCAACGTACCGCTTTCGTACCGTTCCGGCAGGGAAACGGGCTGATCGGCATCCGACGAATGAATCCCCGTACCACCGTGAATCAGCGGCACCAAATCCAGTTCCTCGCTGATGTACAGCCCTCCGACTCCTTGCGGCCCGTACAGCCCTTTATGCCCGGCAAAAGCCAAGAGGTGAATGCCCATCTCCTCTACGTTGATCGGCAGAACGCCGGCGCTCTGGGCCGCATCCACCATGAACGCCACACCCTTCTGCCGCAAGCGTTGGCCAACGGCACCGATGTCGGCAATGGCGCCGGTGACGTTGGACGCATGGTTGAGAATGACCAGCCGGGTATTTTCGCGCAAGGCGGAGTCCACCTCTTCCGCTGTCGGCACCCCCCATCGGTCCCCTTTCAGGAAAGTGACCTCCACCCCATTCCTTTGCAGATGCAAGAGAGGCCGCCGCACGGCATTATGTTCCATGCCGCTCGCGATCACATGGTCTCCCGGGCGGACGAGGCCTTTGATCGCCTGGTTGATCGCTTGCGTCGCATTGAGAAAAAAAAGGATCCGTTCAGGATGCCGGATGTGGAAAAGTTCAGCCGCCCGCCGGCGCGCGAGGGAAACCTGCTCCTGCGCGCGTCTGACCAGCTGATGGTCGCCTCTGCCAGGATTGACCGCGTATTCTGCGAGACACCTCATGACAGCTTCCCGCACTTCCGGCGGTTTGGGAAAGCTGGTGGCCGCCTGATCCAGGTAAATCACAAACCCTCTTCCTTCCCTTGCAGAATCCGTTCGATAATCCGGTTCAGGTCTTCTTCAGAATAAAAGTCGATCTCGATGCGGCCTCTCTTCTTCCCGGTTTTAATCCTGACGGAGGTGCCCAGGTTTTGCCGCAGCACCTCCTCTATATTTATGACGTAAGTATTGCGCGCAGGTTGCTTTTTCCGCAATGTTTCACGTGAAACATTTTGCCGTTGTTTTTGGATCTCCTCCTCCAGTTGACGAACGCTCATCTTCTCGCGGACGACTGTTTCCGCCAAACGAATCTGGGCCTGCTCATCAGCCAGCCCGAGAAGGGCGCGGGCGTGTCCCATCGAGACTTCGCCGGAGGAAAGCATTTCCTGCACCCGCGGAGGCAACTGGAGAAGGCGAAGGAAGTTGGCCACATGTGGACGGCTTTTTCCCACTTTGGCCGCCAGCTCTTCCTGCGTCAGGCCAAACGTCTGCATCAGCTTGTCATACGCTTGGGCAATTTCCATCGCATTGAGGTCTTCCCGTTGAAGATTTTCGATGAGAGCGATTTCCATGACCTGCTCATCGCTGAATTCCTTGACGACGACCGGCACCGTTTTCAGGCGGGCCATCTTGGCGGCACGCCAGCGGCGCTCCCCGGCCACAATTTCGTAACCATGCAGGGACTTGCGAACGAGAATGGGCTGAATCATCCCATGCTGGCGAATCGACTCGGTCAACTCCTCCAATCCTTCTGTGGAAAACGTTTTCCGCGGCTGGTACGGATTGGGGCGCAATTGGCGAACCGATACCTGCTGGATGCTGTTTTCGTCGCCGTCCATTTGCGGCAGAAGGGCGTCCAGTCCCCTGCCCAGACCTTTACTCACATCCCATCACCTCTTTGGCCAACTCGCGGTACATTTCGGCTCCCTTGGAACGATGATCGTAGGTCAGGATGGAAAGGCCATGGCTTGGCGCTTCGCTGAGACGGACGTTGCGGGGGATGATCGTCTGATACACTTTCTCGCGAAAATATTTTTTCACTTCCTGTACCACCTGGATGCCCAGATTGGTTCGGGCATCAAACATCGTCATCAGCACGCCTTCGATTTCCAGTTCGGTGTTGAGGTGCTTTTGCACGAGACGGATGGTGTTGAGCAGCTGGCTGACGCCTTCCAGCGCATAATACTCACACTGGATGGGAATCAGAACGGAATTGGCGGCGGTCAGCGCGTTGACGGTGAGAATGCCGAGGGATGGAGGGCAATCGATCAGGATGTAGTCATAATTCTGTTCCACCAAAGAGAGCGCTTTTTTCAGCCGCACTTCACGAGACATGATGGGAACCAGTTCAATTTCTGCACCGGCCAGTTGAATGGTAGCCGGAATGATCCAGAGATTTTCTTCCTTCGTCGGCAAAATGGCTTTTTCCGGGTATATATCATTAATCATGACATCATAGACACAGTACTCCACTTCTCCTTTATTGATGCCAATCCCGCTGGTCGTGTTACCCTGCGGATCGGCGTCCACCAGAAGCACCTTGCTGCCAAAAGAGGCCAGACTGGCTCCCAGGTTGATGGCGGTGGTCGTCTTGCCGACGCCGCCTTTTTGATTGGCGACCGCGATGATCTTGGCCATGTATACTCACCTCGGATTGGGATCTGCAGAAAAAAACACCCCGTTCGAACGGGGGACAATGGAAGTTTCAGACAACCCTATTATACATGATGAACATTTTTCATGAAGATCATTTTTTTGGAATTCGGATGATAAACTGCACGTACTCTTCATGTTCCTCTTCCCGCGCATCAATGTTCATCCCGCTGCCAGTGATCATCTTCACCGACTGGCGAATTGTGTTCAGCGCGAGGCGTACATCTTTTGAGAACGCGATCCGTTTGGATTTTTTGGCTGGCTGCTGTTTTTGGGCATCAAGATATTGTTTGACACGTTGCTCCGTCTGTTTGACATTCCATTCATGCTGAAGAATCTCGGACAACACTTTTTCCTGCAACTCGGCATCGGGGAGGGAAAGCAGGGCACGGGCATGCCGTTCGGTGATCTGCCTTTTCATCAGCGCGTGCTGAACCGACTCCGGAAGATTGAGCAGGCGCAATTTGTTGGCAATGGTGGATTGACCTTTTCCCAGCCGCTGCGCCAGGCTTTCCTGCGTCAGCCCATGCAATTGCAACAACTGTTGATAGGCATAGGCCTCTTCAATGGCCGTCAGGCCTTCCCGCTGCAGGTTTTCGATCAGGGCGATGGAAGCAGCCTGCGCATCATTCAACGAGCGGACGATCGCAGGAATGGTCGGCAGATTCAGCTTTTTCACCGCGCGCAGCCGCCGTTCGCCGGCGATCAGCTCGTATTTTCCATTCTCCAATTCCCTGACCACGATGGGCTGGATGACGCCATGCGTGCGAATGGTCTGGCTCAATTCCTCGATGCGTTCATCGTCAAAGACGGTCCGGGGCTGATAGGGGTTGGGAGAGATGAGCTCAACAGGGATCTCCTTCACCTCTTCCACCGCTTCAACCTCATCCGCCCACTCCTCCCGCCTGCCGTGGGAAGAATCCTTTTCCGAAAAACCAAACCACTTGCTCAGATGCCCCTTCACAAGCCATCACTTCTTTCTATCGTTAAACCAATCTATCTTTAACGAACCAGTACAGTTTGCCTTGCCAAAAATAAGAAAAAGACATGGGGTGCTTGATCATCTTTTCGACATGCCACGCAAAAAATCCTTCTCGCCAAAACCGATTTCGCCCGAATGCTGATGCTCCATTGTCTCTGCGGTTCGGTGGAGGAAATGGCGGAATGGGTACGCCGCCACCATCACGATGCACGTTCGTGTGGCGGTTTGTTTTTCCTCTACATTTTACCACAACGGCTTCGGCCATTTTTCCTCTCCCATGCCCGATCCATTTACTCTTTTATTAAAACGGAACATCGTTGTCCGTTGACCACCATAAAATGGTTCCCTCTGCCGGCGGAAATGAAAACGACCGGCAGAAATGAAAACCAGAAAAATTTCTCGGCAGAGTTTCACGTTCAACACCACAATCATCGTTACGGGTAGCCCTAAGGATGTCTGACAGGTATCAATAACCCATCTCCGGTTCCCTGCAAGTTTTCTGCTCCTCTTTTCACCCACTCTTTTCTTTATTTCAAATTAAGTGCCGTCGCGGCGTTTGATGCTTTTCCTAATTTATTAAGAATGGAAACCAACAGGGTCGGCATTGTTTCACGTGGAACAAAAAAGACCTGACAAGCGTCAGGTCAAAGCGGTTGTTTGGCGGGCATGCCAGGCTTGCGCGGAAAAGCTTTTGGCGTCGCCGCCTGTTTGCCGATTACATAAAGCGTCCTTTCGCCTGCCTCATCAGGCAAATCAAAGCGGTGTTCCGCGATCCGCCCCCCGCCCAGCCGGCGAATGGCCGCACGCGCCTCCTGCTTTTCCTGTTCCGCTTGCGCTCCCTTCATGGCGATAAAAACCCCGCCCGTGCGGACAAACGGGAGACAATACTCGGACAATACATTCAGGCGGGCCACAGCCCGGGAGATGGCCACATCATATCGTTCCCGGTGCTGCGGGTGACGTCCCACTTCCTCCGCACGGCCGTGGATGAGTTCCACATCAGAAAGCTTGAGTCTGGCCACCACTTCCGCCAAAAACGAGATCCGTTTTTTCAGCGAATCCAGCAGCGTCAACCGGATGTGGGGAAAGGCAATCTTCAGCGGAATTCCCGGAAAGCCCGCCCCCGTCCCGACATCCATCAGCCGCCTTGTCCGGGTGAAATCGTGGACAAATGCGGGTGTCAGCGAATCGTAAAAATGCTTCACATACACCTCGCGCGGCTCGGTGATGGCGGTGAGGTTGAACCGTTCATTCCATGAAAGCAACAGCTCCAGGTAATCGGAAAACAGGCCCAACCGGCTTTCGTCCAGTGCAAGATGAGGCGCACAAGCGGCTGCAAGCCACCGGTTCAACGACTGGCTGTCGTGACTCACGCTGACGTCCTCCGTTCCATTTGTTCCAGATAGATCATCAGAATGGAGATGTCCGCCGGATTCACGCCTGAAATCCGGGATGCCTGTCCAATGGAGAGAGGACGCACCTTGCTCAGTTTCTCCCGCGCTTCATGGGAAAGGCCGTGAATGGCGTAGTAATCCAGCTTGTCGGAAAGACGCTTGTTTTCCATCCGCTTCATTTTTTCCACTTCGGCAAGCAACTTGTCGATATACCCCTGATATTTTATCTGGATCTCCACTTGTTCCGCCGCTTCTGGGATCAACACTTCCGGCGGCGGTGAAAGATGGGCCACATCCGCATAGGTGACCTCCGGCCGGCGAAGCAGGGTTGCCAGTTCCACGGCATTGTCAAGCGGCGCCGTGCCAAGCGATGCCAGATAATCGTTCACTTCAGGCGTCGGCTTGATTTTGGTCGTCCGCAGGCGCTCCAGCTCCCGCTCAATCTGCGCTTTTTTGCGCAGGAAGCGCTGGTACCGTTCCTCCGAAATCAGGCCGATTTCATATCCGATCTCAGTCAGCCGCAGATCGGCGTTGTCGTGGCGCAGCAAGAGGCGGTATTCGGCGCGAGAGGTGAGCAGCCGGTACGGTTCCTGCGTTCCTTTGGTCACCAGATCGTCGATGAGCACGCCGATATACGCCTGCGAGCGATCCAGGATGACCGGCTCCTTCCCTTGCACCTTGCGGGCCGCATTGATCCCCGCCATGATGCCTTGCCCGGCAGCTTCCTCATAACCGGAGGTGCCGTTGATTTGGCCAGCCGTAAAGAGGTTTTCCACCACTTTCGTCTCCAGGGAAGGCCAAAGCTGTGTGGGAACGATGACATCGTATTCAATGGCATAACCGGGACGCATCATCTGGACGTTTTCCATGCCCTTGATGGTGCGCAGCATCTCGACCTGAACCTCTTCCGGCAGCGAGGTGGACATGCCTTGCACATACATTTCATTTGTGTTCCGGCCTTCCGGTTCGATAAACACCTGATGACGGTCTTTGTCCGCAAAACGGACGATCTTGTCTTCAATCGACGGGCAGTAACGCGGGCCTGTTCCCTCGATCCCGCCATTGTACATCGGCGCCCGATGCAGGTTGTCCCGGATCAGCTGGTGCGTTTGCGGGGAAGTATAGGTCAGCCAGCATGAAAGCTGATCCTGCATCCGGCTGAAGTCGGTCGTCTCGTAAGAAAAGGCGCGCGGAACATCGTCTCCAGGTTGTTCTTCCATCTTTGAAAAATCCAGGCTGTCGCGGTTCACCCGCGGTGGCGTACCGGTCTTGAAGCGGGTCAGTTCAAATCCCAGTTCTTGCAGATGTTCAGCCAATCCAACAGACGGCTGCTGGTTGTTCGGCCCGCTCTCGTACTTCAATTCCCCGATGATGATCTTGCCGCGCAGGTAAGTGCCTGTCGTGAGGACCACCGTCTTGCTGCGGAAGATGGCCCCGGTCCTGGTTACAACTCCGTAACACCGTCCATCCTCTACCAGAAGCCTTTCCACCATCCCCTGCAAAAGCGTCAGACGGGGCTGCCGTTCAAGCGTTTTTTTCATTTCTTGCTGATAGAGAAACTTGTCTGCCTGGGCCCTCAGCGCCCGCACCGCAGGGCCTTTTCCGGTATTCAGCATCCGCATTTGTACATAGGTCTTGTCGATATTCCGTCCCATTTCGCCGCCAAGGGCATCAATCTCTCTCACGACATGGCCTTTGGCCGGTCCGCCAATGGACGGGTTGCAAGGCATGAACGCCACCATGTCCAGGTTGATGGTCAAAAGCAGCGTTTCACAACCCATCCTGGCTGCCGCCAGCGCCGCTTCGCAACCTGCATGACCCGCGCCCACCACGATTACGTCGTAACTTCCTGCTTCGTATGGCATCGTCCTTCCCTCCTTCACAAAACGAATGTTACTTTCCGAGACAAAACTGCGAAAAGATCTGATCCAGCAGCGCCTCTCCCACTTCTTCCCCGATGATTTCACCCAAAAGAGACCAGGCACGCCGCAGATCAATTCCGATCATGTCCACCGGGATCTGTTCCTCCAGATGACGCAGCGCTTCGGCAAGCGCATCTTCTGCCTGGGTGAGCAAACGAATATGCCGTGCATTGCTGAGGTAGGTGAAGTCTTCCGTCTCCACTTCTCCTGAAAGGAACAGTTCGGCGATTTTATCCTCCAGTTGCGCTAGCCCCGGCTCGCCCACTGTGGAGGTTTGCACCACCCTCCCAGGAAAAGCCGACTCCAGCTCCTGCAAATCCAGGCGCAGCGGGAGATCGGCTTTGTTGGCGACCAGTATCGCATTGCGATCCTTCACCATGGCCAAAAGCTTTCGATCCTCTTCCGTCATCGGCTCGCCGCTGTTTACGACCAGCAGGATCAGATCGGCCTCTTCCAGCGCCTTGCGGGAACGCTGGACGCCGATTTGCTCCACCAGATCCGCCGTTTCCCGGATCCCCGCCGTGTCCACCAGGCGCAGGGGAATCCCGCGGACGGTCACCATCTCTTCAATAATGTCGCGTGTCGTCCCGGGAATGTCCGTCACGATCGCCCGGTTTTCACGGGCCAGAGCATTGAGCAGCGAAGATTTTCCCACATTGGGCCGGCCGATGATCGCGGTGGATACCCCTTCGCGCAAGACGCGCCCCTGCCGGGCCGAGGCCAGAAGCTTGCGAATCTCTTCCCTGAGCCTGGCTGTCTCGTTCAGCAAGTGTTGACGGGTCAGGTCTTCCGCATCATATTCCGGATAATCGATGGTGACCTCAAGATGCGCCAGCAGCTCCAGCAATTGCTGCCGGATGGCGCGGATCTTTTCCGACAGCCTGCCTTCCACCTGGCGGATGGCAAGTTTCATCGCCCGCTCCGATTTGGCGCGGATCAAGTCGATGACCGCTTCCGCCTGCGCCAGATCGATCCGACCGTTTAAAAAGGCCCGCTTTGTAAATTCACCCGGTTCCGCAAGACGTGCCCCCGCATCGAGAATGAGCTGCAGCACCTGCTGTACGCCGACAATGCCCCCGTGGCAATTCACTTCCACCACATCTTCACGGGTAAAGGTATGCGGCGCGCGCATCACCGATACCAAAACCTCTTCCACCTTCTCCCCCGTATCCGGGCGGATCAGATGGCCGTAATGGATCGTATGGCTCTTGACTTGCGCAAGCGGGACTTTGCCGCGAAAAAGGCGATCGACAATCGGTATCGCCTCCGGCCCGCTGACGCGGACGATCGCGATGGCTGCCTCACCCAGCGCGGTGGATATCGCCGCAATGGTATCCTGTTCCACTGGCAACACCTGCACTTTGTCCTCTAATGCTGCAAAACGCTTTTATCCCTGAATTTTCAGGGTAACACAATTCAAGTATGAATAAAAGTGGAAAAGTAATCCGCTATCCATCCTGTCGCTCATGGGGATCGGCAGTCGGCAAAGAGGAGGAGGTTGCATGCGGTCGTCGTTGAGCGTCGCCTCGTTTTTGGGATGTGGTGCGGTGGGATGGTCGTTGCAAGGATGGCTGTCGCAGGGAGCGATTTTGCGACACGGAGGATTGCGCTGACCGAGGGTCGGAAAACGATTGCCTGGGATAGATGACGACATGCCTGCGGCTTCCTTCTCCCCGGCTTTCTGTGTACACGTCCCGGTGTTCACGCAGCGACATGTGGATCACCCTTCGTTCCCGGGCGTTCATCGGTTCCAAAGAGACCGGCCGGGCCGTTCGCACAGCCTTTTCGGCAAGCCGCCTGGCCAAATTTTTCAATGCCTCTTCCCGGCGCCGCCGGTAATCGCCCGCGTCCAGCTCCACATTCAGATACTGTTCCGCGTACCGGTTTGCCACCAGGGAAACCAAATGCTGCAGCGCATCCAACGTCTCACCCCGGCGGCCGATATACACCCCGACCTGTTCGCCTACCAATTGCATGCGCAGCCGGTCTTCATCCGCATACACTTCCAGCTCGGCCGGCACACCGATGCAACGGATGACATCCAAAAGGAACCGCTTCGCTTCATCGACAGGGTCGGCCAGCCATTCCAGCTCCACTCTGGCCTGCCGCCTGCCAAACCATCCGAGAATACGCCGGGCCGGCTTTTCCAGGATCCGGATCCGCACCTGTTCCCTCGGCACGCCAAGCTCCTTCAGCCCGGCTTCGATCGCCTCTTCAACCGTCCTTCCCTCGGCCAGCACTTTTCTCACTGCGCTGTACCCTCCTGAACTTTTTCAGCGTACAACACCTTGTAGAGAAAATAGGTCTGCAAGATAGAGAACAGGTTGCTGTAAACCCAATACAATGACAGGGCAGCCGGAAGCGTAATGGCGATGAACAGGATCATGGCCGGCATGAACACGCTCATCATCCGCAACATCTGTTGCTGTTGCTGCATCTGCGCGGTCATCGTGGACGGTGTGGGCATCATCTTCCGCGTGACCACGGTCTGAAAGTAGGTGGTCAGGGCAGCCAAAGCAGGGAGGAGGTAAATCGGATCCGGAGCCCCCAGGTTCATCCAGAGAAAACTGTGTTCGCGGATTTCCGCGTTTCGCATGATCGCGTGGTAAAAAGCGATCAGAATCGGCATCTGGATCAAAATGGGCAAACAACCCATCAACGGATTCACATTGTGTTTCTGAAACAGCTTCATCGTCTCCATCTGCAGCTTTTCCTGGTTGTTCTTGTATTTTTTCTGCAGCTTCACCAGCTCAGGCTGAATCGCCTGCAATTGCTTGCTGCTCTTCATCTGTTTATACATCAGCGGCAGGATGAGAAGACGAATGAACAACGTCACCACCAAAATGGACAGGCCATACGATCCGGCCATCCATCCCGCGACGGTGTCCAGCGACCATGATAACGGATACACAAAATAACGATCCCAGATGCCGCCATTGGGATCAATGGGTTTCATGTAGCTCTCTGGTGAGCAGCCTGTCATCATGAAGACAATCAGCAGCAAACCGAAAAGTACACCTATTCGCCTGACCAAGAAAAAACCTCCCAAATCATGTGAAGTAACAAACGTTTCCGTTCATCTCATCAGGGAACTGGATCGTATCCTCCAGGATGAAAAGGGTGGCATTTGACAATTCGGCGCATGGCCAAACAGCCCCCTCGGATCACCCCGTGCTTCTTGATGGCCTCGATGGCATAATGTGAGCAACTCGGATAAAAACGGCATGCAGGTGGTTTCAGAGGTGAGAGAAATCGCTGGTAGAATCGAATCAAACCAATCAGGAGATGTCGCATCGGTTCGCCTCAAAAATGGATTGGTGGCCGGCAAGAAACAAAGCGTCCCTTGCCGTCTGTCAGGATTGGCTTCCCCGCTGCCGGAAAATCTTTCCCTTCCAGAACAGATGGTTCAAACTCTTCTTCACACCTTCAAAGTCCAGATCCCGGGCCCGGTTGCGGGCAATGATCACCAGATCCAGATGATCCCGAATTTCCTCCGCCTGCAGGCGGACCACTTCCCGAATGAGCCTTTTTACCCGGTTGCGAATGACAGCATTGCCGATCTTTTTACTGACGGAAACCCCCATCCGGAATCGCTCTACCTCTGGGTTATGAAAAGTATAGCAGACAAACTCACGATTTGCTACCGATTTCCCGCACTGGAAAACCCTTTTAAAATCCTCCCGCTTCGACAATCGCAACTGGCGCGGCAACATGCTGACGACAGTATCCTCCTAGTTCTATCAATCTCCATAGATATAGAAAAAAGGCCTGGATTAGGCCTCTCTTCTTTTTACGCAGTAAGCACCTTTCTCCCTTTTCGACGCCGGGCCTGCAACACTTTACGGCCGTTTTTCGTGCTCATCCGCTTCCGGAAACCGTGCACTTTTTTCCGCTTCCGCCGCTTGGGTTGATAGGTTGGCTTCATGAAGACACCTCCTCCCTTCGGCACCCCACAGACGGCTCCCCATCTGCGTCGCCTTGTTTGTCGCCTTGATTCGTTTGTCGCCTTGTTTCACTTAAATATAATGACTCCCGGGTCGTCCCAGATAGCAGTAACATCTTTGTTATTCTATCCAGTGTCCGGGAACATGTCAAGAAAACGGACAACCCTTGACAAGAAAAGACAAAACTCCCTTTCCACAATCCACAAATCATCCGCGATTCCCCATTGTCCACATGTGGACAAACCGACCGCGCAACCAATAAAAATTCACAGGCTAATCACAATATCTAGTGTTGTGGACAGCATCTATCCACAACCTTTTGAAATCCGGGACAACCATCCTGGAGAGGCCGGAAAAAGAATTGCGACAGGCCTTTTTTTTATGCTATGATTAGGACTACTGACTCTGTGGACAAGTTCATCATGCAAATAAGTTACCCACAACCTGTTGATAACTTTGTGGACAGTTTCCATAGGTTGTGGATATTTTTGTCTACAGGCTGCGAAAGTTGTGGATTTTTGCCACATTGCGCAATCCCCCAGCAAGGAGGATTTACCCGTGCCAACTGTGCAGGAAAGTACCCAGATCTGGGAAGAAGTGATCGAGCAGATCCAAAAGCGAGTGAGCAAGCCCAGTTACGAGACCTGGCTGAAAGACACCAAGCTGGAACGGATCGACCAGGATACGGCCGTCATCCAGGTGCCCAACCCATTTATCCAAAACTGGCTGCAAAAGCACTACAGCGATTTGCTGCAGGAAATCTTTTACGAAGTGACGGGGAATCTGTTGAACTGCCAATTTGTCCTGCCTGAACCCCAGAGCAAGGATGCGACCCACGACGCCGTCAAACAGATTCACATCCAGCTCAAGCCGGAAAAAACGCATCCGTCGCGCTTTCATAGCAATCTCAATCCCAAATACACCTTTGACACCTTTGTCATCGGCGAAGGAAACCGCTTTGCCCATGCCGCTTCGCTGGCCGTCGCCGAATCGCCGGCACAAGCGTATAACCCGCTTTTCATCTACGGAGGCGTCGGACTGGGAAAAACGCACCTGATGAACGCCATCGGCCATCACGTTTTGGAGCGGAACCCCCACGCAAAAGTGATGTACATGACTTCGGAACGGTTTACCAATGAATTTATCCACGCCATTCGCGACAATCAGGCCGTGATGTTTCGCACCAAATACCGGAACATCGACGTGCTGCTGATTGATGACATCCAGTTTTTGGCCGGCAAGGAGCAGACGCAGGAAGAGTTTTTCCACACCTTCAACGCGCTGCATGAGGCCGACAAGCAGATCGTGATCTCCAGTGATCGTCCCCCCAAAGAAATTCCAACCTTGGAAGACCGGCTGCGTTCCCGTTTCGAATGGGGGTTGATCACCGACATCCAACCTCCCGATCTGGAGACAAGAATTGCGATTCTTCATAAAAAAGCAAAAGCAGAACAACTGGAGATCCCGCCAGATGTCATTCATTACATCGCGAACAAAATCAGCACCAACATCCGCGAGCTGGAGGGAGCCTTGATCCGGGTGGTGGCTTACTCTTCCGTCATCAACCGGGACGTGGACATTCACTTGGCACAAGAGGCATTGAAAGACATTCTCTCCCCTGAACAGTCCCGGCCCTTGACCATCGAGGACATCCAAATCGTGGTCGCCGAGCACTATGGCATCAAAGCGGATGAAATGAAGGCTAAACGCCGGACCAAGGATGTCGCATTCGCGCGGCAGGTGGCCATGTATCTGGCCAGGGAACTGACCGATTATTCACTGCCGAGAATCGGACAGGAGTTCGGGGGACGGGACCACACCACGGTGCTGCACGCGCACACCAAGGTGGAACAACTGTTGCAGCAAGACATCCAGTTGCAGGATAGCATCAAGCGGATTCAAGACCGCCTTCAACATATGAGAAATCCGTCATCCGCCCTGTGAACAACGATTTGTGAACAACATGCTCTGTTTTCCCTGAAGTTATGCACAGTGGATAACTGTTTGCGCCGTCACTTCACTCATTTTATCCCCTTTATCCACAATCCATAATAGTACTGCCAAAAGAAAAGTCTTTTGATCCTACCATATGTATGATGCCGCAAGCGAAAACATGCCGCCTGACTTCTCGCGCGGCTAAAAAATTCAGGAAGCCCGAAGATCACACAAACCCGGAAAGATCCAGAGGAGAAGAGAAAAGATGCTGATAACCATCGACCGTATGTGTTTCAACACGGCTGTCCAGCAAGTGCATCACGCTGTCAACAGCCGCACACCCATTCCCATCTTGACAGGCATTTTGTTCATCGCAGATGAAAACGGCTTAACACTGGCGGGCAGCAATTCCGACATTTCGATACAAACCAAAATTCCGCTTCGTTCTCCGGCTGAAGCTGAAGAGGAAGAACCGCTTCTCGTACACCGGCCGGGCAAAGTGGTTTTGCCGGCACGCTACACGGCGGAAATCATCCGGCGCCTGGACGGCGAAAAGCTGACGATTGAGGTCTCGGCCAACTACACGGCCAAGATCACCTCCGGAAAGACGGAGGTTCTCCTCAACGGCCTGGATCCGGAAGAATATCCCGCCCTGCCCGGCTTTGACTGGGAGAACAATCCCTCCATCGTGCTGCCCGGCAACCTGTTGAAAACGCTTATCCAGCAAACCGTGTTCGCTGTCGCGGAATCTGAAACCCGGCCCATTTTGACGGGCGTCTGCTGGGAAATGCATGAGGGACGGTTGCGCCTGACGGCCACCAACAGCCACCGTCTGGCCAAAAGGGAGACCCCCATCGAAGTAAACGTTCCGCCTTTTGAGCAAGTGATCATCCCGGGGAAAAGCCTGAACGAACTGCTCAAGCTGATTGAAGGCGAAGAGTCGGTCGAGATTGCGTTCACGCAAAACCAGATCCTGGCCAAAGCGGAGAACTGGCTCTTTACCTCAAGGCGGCTGGAGGGGTTTTACCCCGATACGAGCCGGATCATTCCCCAATCCGCCAAAACGGAAGTGCTGATTTCCAACCGCATCCTGCATGACGCGATCAACAGAGCCTACCTCTTTGCAAGAGAAATCAAAAACAATGTGGTAAAATGTTCAATACAGGAAGGGCAGCCACTGGTCATCACTGCCGATTCGCCGGCTGTCGGGCAGGTTACGGAAGAGGTTCCAATCCTTGGTTTCAGCGGTGAAAGCGCGCATATTGCGTTTAACGCCAGGTACATGCTGGAAGCGTTGCGGGCCATCGACAGTGAGGACGTGCAGCTGTTGATCACCGGACCGATGAGCCCGTTCATCCTGCGTCCGGAAGCGGATGACTCGTTGATCCAATTGATTCTGCCGGTGCGAACCAATTGATTGAAGGAAAGAGGGCGTTTCATGTGGAATGGAACAAGGAACGGACGCAAAAAAGCGAGCACCAAACGCTCTCGATACACACCCCCTATATCACCTTGGGACAGTTGCTCAAACGCGCCGGGGTGATCGACACGGGCGGCGCGGCCAAACAGTATCTGGCAGACAACGAGGTGCTTGTCAACGGCGAAAGGGAGGTGCGGCGCGGTCGCAAACTGTTTCCGGGTGACACGGTGGCCGCAGGTTCCCGCCAGTGGCTGATTACCCGGGAAAACACCCGGGAATAAGTAGGATGGCAAGCGATGTTTTTAAGCGAACTTAGCCTGCAGAACTTCAGAAACTACAAAGAATGCCAGCTGGCATTTTGTCGGCCTCTGAATATTTTTTTTGGGCAAAACGCCCAAGGAAAAACCAATCTGTTAGAGGCGATTTTTCTTCTTGCGATGGCGAAATCCCACCGTACCAGTCAGGATCGGCAACTCATCGGCTGGGGAGAGGAAGAGGCCCGGATTGCGGGAAGGCTGACGCGGCAAGGACGGGAGGTGGAATTGTCTCTCCATCTGTCCGGAAGAGGCAAGACAGCCCGCATTAACCGGCTTGAACAACAGCGGCTGAGTGATTTTATCGGCCACCTCAATGTGGTGATGTTTGCGCCGGAAGATGTCAACCTCGTCAAGGAAGGTCCTGGCCGGCGCCGCCGTTTTCTCGACATGGAAATCGGACAGGTCAGTCCCAGCTACCTGTACGACTTGACCCGTTACCATCGCCTGATTCAGCAGCGGAACCGCTTTCTGAAAACGGGAGAGGCGGCCCGGCAACTGGCGTTGCTGGATACGTGGGATGAACAATTGGCGCAAATCGGTGTTAAAATTTTACAGAAACGTCTACAATTTATAAAGAACTTGCAAAATTGGGCTGCGGCTCTGCATGAGCAGGTGACCCAAGGACGGGAACATCTGGAGCTCCGGTATCAGATGACGATCCCCCTGCGACAGCAGGATAATCTGGAGGAGAATGTCGCCGCTTATTATCGGGCGCTGGTGGAAGCGCGTCCCCAGGAGATGCGGCGCGGAACCAGTCTGGTCGGCCCGCACCGGGACGATCTCCGCATTTTGGTGAACGGAAAGGATGTGCAGATGTTCGGTTCGCAAGGGCAGCAGCGGACGGCAGCCCTTTCCCTCAAGCTGGCTGAGATTGAGTTGATCCGCGAAGAAGTGGGCGAATACCCGCTGCTTTTGCTGGATGATGTCTTGTCTGAACTGGACGTCCAGCGGCAGTCATACTTGATCTCCGGAATCCGGCCGGAGGTGCAGACCTTTATCACCACCACCCATCTGGAAGGGATGGAGGGCGCAATTTTGGATACGGCGGATGTATATCACGTCGAGAGCGGGCAGGTTAGAAAGACCATGTAACACCAGTGGACGGAGTGGTGAACCTTGTACATTCACATCGGCGGTGAGATCCTGCTGCGGGCCCGGGAGATCGTGGCCATCTTTGACGCGAGCATCCTCAAGAAGCAAAAGCAGCTTTCTCTGCAGCAGGACTGGCTGGTGATCAGTGACCAGTGCAAATCCATTGTCCTTACAACCAACCGTGTGTATGCCTCTCCCATTTCGCCGGGAACATTGCGAAAACGTCTCGTGTTCGGGAGAAGGTTCAATCCTCAGGAAGAGGGGTCAGGCTCCCGGTGATGCCTGCTGCTGGCCATCAGGAACTTGCAACCGGGGAAGAACAAGGTGACAATAAGAGCAGGAATACCCTGAAATGTAGAGAGCAGGTGAATGGATTGGCAGGTCGTCAAACCACAGTGGATACGCAGGCGTATGACGAGACGCAGATTCAGGTGCTGGAAGGCCTGGAGGCGGTTCGCAAGCGGCCCGGCATGTACATCGGTTCCACCAGCAGCCGCGGGCTGCACCATCTGGTCTGGGAAGTGGTGGATAACAGCATTGACGAGGCGCTGCAGGGACGCTGCGATCACATTCAGGTGGTGGTCCATGCCGACGGCAGCATCACCGTAGCGGATAACGGCGCCGGGATTCCGACAGGGATTCATCCCAAAACGGGGAAGTCCACCGTGGAGACCGTTCTGACCATTTTGCACGCAGGCGGAAAGTTTGGCGGCGGCGGTTACAAGGTGTCGGGTGGATTGCATGGCGTGGGCGTTTCGGTCGTCAATGCCCTTTCAGAATGGCTGGAGGTGACCGTCAAGCAGAATGGAAAGGTGCACTTCCAGCGGTTTCAGCGGGGGGTTCCCGAATTTCCGCTCAAGGAAATCGGTGAAACCGGGGAAAGCGGGACCACCATCCGATTCAAGCCGGATCCGGAAATTTTTCAGGAGACGACGGAATTTGACCACACCACGCTCCAGAATCGTCTCCGCGAGCTGAGTTTTCTCAACAGCAATGTCACGATTCAGTTGATCGATGAGCGGAAAGGCAGTGAGCAGACGTTTCACTATGAGGGCGGGATCCGCTCATTTGTCGATTTTCTCAACAAAGGCAAAACGCCCATTCATGAGGAGCCGATCTACCTTCGTGGACTCCGCGAAGGCATTGAGGTGGAAATCGCGCTTCAGTATACCGAGAGTTTTAACAGCATCATTTATTCCTACGCCAACAACATCCACACCCATGAAGGGGGCACGCATGAATCCGGCTTCAAGAGCGCCCTGACCCGGGTGATTAACGACTATGCGCGAAAAAACAATCTGCTCAAGGAAAATGAGTCCAACCTGATTGGCGATGACGTTCGGGAAGGTTTGACGGCCATCATCAGCGTGAAGCTTCCGGATCCGCAGTTTGAAGGCCAGACCAAGACCAAGCTTGGCAACAGCGAAGTGCGTGGGATCACGGAGTCGCTGTTTGCCGAAGAGTTCGGGATATACCTGGACGAAAACCCCGCAACGGCGCGCAAGATCGTGGAGAAGGCGCTGCTTGCGGCGCGGGCGCGCGAGGCGGCGAAAAAAGCGAGGGAGCTGACCCGGCGGAAAAACGCACTCGAGGTCAGCGCGCTTCCCGGGAAGCTGGCCGACTGCGCCTCCAAAGATGCTTCCATCTGCGAGCTGTATCTGGTGGAGGGGGATTCGGCCGGCGGTTCGGCCAAACAGGGGCGGGATCGCGTCTTTCAGGCGATTTTGCCGTTGCGCGGAAAAATCCTCAACGTGGAAAAGGCCCGCCTCGACAAAATCCTTTCCAACAACGAGATTCGCGCCATCATCACGGCGCTGGGGACCGGAATCGGTGAAGATTTTGACCTGTCGAAGGCCCGCTATCACAAGCTGATCATCATGACGGATGCGGATGTGGACGGGGCGCACATCCGGACGCTGCTCTTGACTTTCTTTTACCGTTACATGCGTCCGCTGATCGAGGCCGGCTACGTGTATATCGCGCAGCCGCCCCTGTACAAGATCAGCCACGGAAAAGTGGTGCGCTATGCCTACAACGACCAGCAGCTGGAAGAGATTCTCCGCCAATATGAGGGCAAGGGAGAGCCGGAAATCCAGCGCTACAAGGGTCTGGGCGAGATGAACCCGGAACAGCTGTGGGAGACGACGATGGATCCGGAGAGCCGGACCCTGCTGCAGGTGCGGCTGGAGGACGCGATGGAGGCCGACGCCATTTTTGAGACGCTGATGGGAGAGAGAGTGGAGCCGCGACGGGAGTTCATCCAGGAACATGCCAGATATGTCCGCAATCTGGACATCTGACACTCACTGCATGTCCAAAAAGTGACAGAAAGAAAACAGAAAAGAGGGTAAAAAATTAGGATGAGTGCACGCGTACTGGAAGTGGACATTGCCAAAGAGATGCGCGAATCCTTCATGGATTACGCGATGAGCGTCATTGTCAGTCGCGCCCTGCCAGATGTGCGTGATGGACTGAAGCCGGTTCAGCGCCGGATCCTCTATGCGATGAGCGAGCTGGGGATGACGCCGGATAAACCCTATAAAAAGTCGGCACGGATCGTCGGTGAAGTGATCGGGAAATACCACCCCCACGGGGACGCCGCAGTCTACGAAACGATGGTCCGGATGGCCCAGGATTTTTCCTCTCGTTATCCCCTGATCGACGGGCACGGAAATTTCGGTTCCATCGACGGCGACGCGGCGGCGGCGATGCGCTATACCGAAGCCAGGCTCTCCAAAATTGCCACCGAATTGCTGCGTGACATCCAGAAAGAGACGATTGATTTCGGACCAAACTACGACAACTCAGAGAAAGAGCCGCTCGTTCTTCCCTCCCGTTTTCCCAATCTGCTGGTAAACGGCGTATCCGGCATTGCGGTGGGCATGGCCACCAACATTCCGCCTCATAATTTGCGGGAAGTGATTGACGGGCTCATCATGCTGATTGACCGGCCGGAGGCGTCGGTCGCTGACTTGATGAAGGTGATCAAAGGTCCCGATTTTCCCGGTGGCGCCATCATTATGGGCCGGGACGGGATCCGGCAGGCCTACGAGACAGGACGTGGAACCATCACGGTACGGGCCAAAGCCTTTATCGAGGAAGGCAGCGGCGGGAAACACCGGATCATCGTGGAAGAGCTGCCCTACCAGGTGAACAAGGCCAACCTGGTGGAAAAAATTGCCGAACTCGCCCGCAATCGAAAAATTGACGGCATCACGGACCTGCGCGATGAAAGTGATCGGGCGGGCATGCGCATCGTCATCGAACTGCGGCGTGACGTGAACGCCCGCGTCGTGCTGAACAACCTGTACAAGTTGACGGCGATGCAGACCAGTTTCGGCATCATCAACCTGGCGTTGGTCAACGGCGTGCCCAAGGTGCTCAACCTGAAGGAGACGCTGGTCCATTACCTGGACCACCAGCGCCAGGTGATCCGGCGCCGTACCGAGTTTGATTTGCGGAAAGCGGAGGCGCGCGCCCATATTCTGGAGGGGCTGCGGATTGCCCTGGATCACATCGACGCCATCATTGCGCTGATCCGCGGTTCCCGAACCACCGAAGAGGCGCGGGAAAAGCTGATGGATCGGTTCCAGCTCACGCAAGAGCAGGCACAGGCCATTGTGGAAATGCGCTTGAGAAGTCTGACCGGACTGGAGCGGGAAAAGATCGAGGCGGAATACCAAGAATTGCTACAGAAAATCGCCGAATGGCAGGCCATTCTCGCCGATGAGCAGAAGATCCTGGCCGTGATCCGGGACGAACTGCTGGAGATCAGGGAAAAATATGGCGATGAACGGCGCACCCAGATCCAGCGGTCGGAAGGAGAGCTCTTGGAGGAGGATCTGATTCCGGAAGAAGAAGTGGTCATCACCATTACCCATCAAGGATATATCAAACGCCTGCCGATCAGCACGTACAAGAGCCAGAAGCGCGGTGGGCGCGGCGTGGTGGCGATGGGGACGAAGGAAAACGACTTTGTCGAACACCTTTTTGTCACTTCGTCCCATGCCAATCTTCTCTTTTTCACCAACAAGGGCAAGGTATACCGTCTGAAAGCTTACGAGTTGCCTGAGCTCAGCCGTACGGCGCGAGGCACGCCGATCATCAACCTGATCCAGATCGCGCCACGGGAGTCGATCAACGCCGTCATTCCGATCCGTGATTTTTCCGAAAATGGCTACCTGGTTTTTGCGACCAAGGAGGGCGTGATCAAGCGTACAGAGCTTGCTGCCTTTGAGCATATCCGCAAAGGAGGCCTGTTTGCGATCAACTTGCGCGAAGACGATGAGCTGATCGGCGTCCGGCTGACCGACGGCAGCCAGGAAGTCATCCTCGGGACGCGGATGGGCATGTCCATTCGCTTTCCGGAGACGGATGTGCGGGTCATGGGCAGGACGGCCACCGGCGTGAAAGGGATCACGCTGGCCGAGGGAGATTACCTGATCGACATGGATATCGTGGATGAGAAGGCCAATGTGCTGGTGGTGACGGACAAGGGATATGGCAAACAGACGCCGATCTCGGAGTATCGTCCGCAGACGCGAGGCGGCAAGGGGATCAAGACGCTGAACGTGACGGAACGGAACGGCCGCGTGGTCGCCTTGAAAGTGGTTTACCCGGAGGATGACGTGATGATCATCACGCAACTCGGGATCATGATCCGTCTCAATCTTTCAGAGGTGTCCGTCATTGGGCGAAACACGCAGGGCGTGAAGCTGATCCAGATTCGTGAAGACGAAGATGACCGTGTTGCCACCGTGGCACGAATCCCGGCCGCCGAAGAATGATGCCTGGGATTTGGCTGGCGTTGTCAGGGATGTGCCCCCTTGCAAGGGGGCACAATGTCATTTAAGAAAAAAGTTTGTTCAACCTGTTGACAAGCCCAATAAACCTGTGTATGATATAAAATGCGTTTGCGAGAGAGCAAGACAAATGAGCGAAAGCGATGTTCCTTGAAAACTGCACAATGAAGCGAACCTGAAGAGTCAGAGTTGAACTTTTTTCATGGAGAGTTTGATCCTGGCTCAGGACGAACGCTGGCGGCGCGCCTAATACATGCAAGTCGAGCGGGGAGGCAAGCGGAAGCCTTCGGGCGGAAGCTTGCATCCT
>LZRT01000071.1 GCA_002159075.1 Bacillus thermozeamaize | reverse complement strand
GGACGTTATACGACCGACCAAAGGATACGTTAACGGGATGATCCGGTTGCTTAGGGGGCCGTGGCAGAGTAGCACAACGGGCATGGCATTGAAAGGGCTTAGAGGATACTAATACCAGAAAAATGAATCGCCAATCCCATAAGGAAGAAGATCAAAAGCGCTTACAAGGGAAAGGTTCTTTTCAAGTTCGCATCCAGGAATCCAAAAAAGGTGCCCACACTAGCTTGACTCAGACTTGAAGCTGAGCCCTCTTGCCGACTAGCCCGAAGCTGTGCTACGTTGTAAGTGCTGGAGAAAGGTTTTCTCCAGGGGTGATCTGCTCCGGGCTTGCGAGGCGGCGCAAGCCTCGCTTCTTTTTGCGGCGCCATTTTCGGAGGAGTTTCAACAGCCGGTGTTTCCACACAAGCCCAAGCCCGTCCCTGCTCCCACAGCCACACTTGCCCGTCCAGGATGCCGACCCTGACTTCGACGACACTTTTGGGTTCCCAGCGCGGCAAACCCGGAGCCGGCTTTGGCATATAGCATTTGCCTTTCCAGGTGAATGTTTGCCCGCTGCTGATGCGCCGGTATTCCCGGTACGTGAAGATCTGCTCCAGCGGCGTTTCAGGCAGCGGCCGGTAGGCGGACTCGGCGTCTTTGGGCGTGACGGCGAACAGTCGGTTGTGCTTTTGGATCAGTTCGGGCAACACCTGATTGGCCTCCTCGAGGGTGGAGACGCCCCGAAGCCGAAGTTCGATGACCAGGCGGTCCTGCAGCGTTTCAAAGAGTCGTTCGATGCGTCCTTTGGCTTAGGGGGACAGCGCCTCGATATGGGTAATGCCCAGATCGGCGATGGCCTGTCCGAAGGTGGAAAGGGCCTGCTTTTGGCCGGCCAGTTCCTGCTCGAGGGTGAGCTTCCCTTTGGGCGGATGGAAGATGGAGTGCTGGTCACTGTAGAGGGACAAAGGGATCCCCTTTCGCCGGAGGGCGTCGATCATGACGGTCACGTAGCCTTCCAGGGTTTCGGTGGGGCGGAAGGCGGCGGCGACGAGTTCTCCGGTGGCGTCGTCGATGATGGCGTGGAGGGTGAGGGAAGGGCCGCGGTCCTCCAGCCAGGCGAAGGGGGAGGCGTCGATTTGCCACAACATGCCGGCCTGGGGTTTGCGTGGCCGCGGGCGATGGGCTTTGGGTCGGCGGCGGATGCGCCGGGGCCGGAGCCGGCCCTGGATGAGGATGCGGCGGACGGAGGAGACGCTGAGACGGATGTTTTCGTGTTCGGCCAAAAGCTGTTGAAAGTGGGTGGCATTGCTGCCGGAGTAGCGGTTTTGGTACAGGGACATCACGCGTTGTTTGAGCGAGTCGGCCAAGGTGTGAACGGGCTTTCGGCCCCGATTCCCATGAGCGATGGCCTTTGCACCTCCGTGACGATATTTGGCCTTGAGCCGATACGCTTGCCGGATGCTGATGCCGAGCGTGCGCAACATCCTGTTCCGTGAGACGGCCCTCCATCCACTTCTCGACAACCATAGCACGTTTCAGTTCGCTCTTTGTCAAGGTGATCTGCTCCTTACTCATACTGACATTTTCTCGGAACAGTTACACCCTGACAATATCACAGAACAACAACACAATGGCATTTTTGCGATTGAACTTGGCCGTTTTGTCATATATGCTTTTTAATACACGAAACGCATGTCCTGATCCACTCACGGTTAAGAGACAATAAAGGGGGGAGACTTCCAATGACAGACTCCATGATTCCTAAGGTGCAAAATGATGTCGCATGTTTGCTGAATCCCGAAGCCCAGATGATTCTGAACTCGTCCTTTGACGGAATCATGATCAGCGATGGAAACGGCGTGGTGCAATGGGCGAACGAAGCCAGCGCGCGCATTTGCGGACTTCCTTTGGAAGAGTTGGTGGGCAAAACCACAGAGGAGCTGGAAAAAGCGGAAGTGTTCCGCCCCTCCATCACCCTCATGGTGCTTAAGAACAAAAAGCCTGTCACTTACTTCCAGAACACGAAAAGCGGCCGCAAGGTGCTGGTAACGGGTTCGCCAATCTTTGACGAGTCGGGGAAAATTCGGTGGGTGATCTGCAATTCGCGTGACATTACGGAACTGCTGAATTTGCGGGCACAGCTGGAGCTGGCCGAGAAAAAGGCAAAACGTTTTCAATCCGAATTGGAAGCGCTTAAAATTCGTTCCGACATTACCATGGATTTCGTCATGGAAAGCGACCACATCAAACGGCTGGTCTCCATGGTTCTACGGATTGCGCCCAAGGATGTCACCGTGCTGATCCTGGGAGAGTCGGGCGTTGGGAAGAACGCCTTGGCGGCCATGATCCACAACGCGAGCAACCGGAATTTGGGTCCTTTTATTGAAATCAACTGTGGGGCCATTCCGGAATCCCTGTTTGAATCGGAACTTTTCGGCTATGAGCCGGGGGCATTCACGGGTGCCCAGCGCCAGGGCAAGAAAGGGCAGATCGAGCTTGCGAACGGCGGGACGCTTTTCCTGAACGAAGTGGGAGAGTTGCCGCTGTCCATGCAGGCGAAGCTTCTGACGTTCCTACAAGAAGGCTATTTCTACCGGGTGGGCGGCACAAAGCCCGTCCGGGCCGATGTGCGCGTCATTGCCGCGACGAATCGCGACCTGGCGGAAATGGTGACCAGGGGAGAGTTTCGCGCCGATCTGTATTACCGCCTCAATGTCGTATCGCTAACCATCAGTCCGCTCCGGGAAAGACCGGAAGACATCCTAGTGCTGGCGGAATATTTCCTCGACCAGTTCAACCGGAAACACGGCACCAATAAGAAATATGCCCCGGAAACCCTCCATTTGATGCTGAACTATTCTTGGCCGGGGAACGCTAGGGAATTGCGCAACGCGATCGAAAGAGCCGTGGTCATCTCCGAATCGGAATGGATCCTGCCGTCCGACCTCCAGGTGGACACCGAACGGTTACAGCCAGCTGTGTCGCTCAAGCAGGCGTTGGAACAATTTGAAAAGGATCTGCTGACGCGTGCGTTCAAAATTTACGGCAGCACGCACAAGGTCGCCCAGGCGCTCAAGATCAGCCAGCCTACCATTGTCCGCAAATCCAAAAAATACAGAATCAGAGTGGTCAACTGAGTCCGTCCTCCGATTCAATTTTGCATCGGCCAGCCTGGCTTGTTCCGGGAGGAGTTTTTGTGTTTTTGCCGTTTATCTCCCCGGGACTGATGCAAAATTGAATTATTTTTTAATCGCTCCGGTGGTGATCTGTAGATGAAAACCGCCAAGGAAAAGGAATGGCACGATTATTGCTTACAAATCAACTGCGGGATGGTTTGACGCACTGGATAAACAGGGACGCGGGAAACGGAGGGAGCACCATTCACATTCATATCCAACTCGGCAATCAGGCTCTGGCACCTGAAGCCATCGACCTCGAAATGAAACTGGGCGCACCGGTGACGGTCATGGAGTTGACGCTCATGCTGCTGGATCTTTATCCAAGCTTCTCGAGCCGTCTGCCCGCCGTCCGGTCGGAGGCCGTTCTGCAGGAGGAACTCGAGGTTTACATCGGGGGAGAACTCGCCTCTTTATCCACGGTGATCAACGATGATAGGGATCACTTATGTGTGGATATCCTTCTAAAAAACAAACGGGGGGCGGTCCGTGAATGACGGGTGCATTGCACGGGATAAAAGTGGTGGAATTGGCCAGGTTTATCGCCGGCCCTTACTGTGGGTTGTTGCTGGCCGATATGGGAGCCGAAGTGATCAAGGTCGAGAGGCCCGGCGGGGAAGACAGCCGGAAGTTCGCTCCCTTTCACAACGGTGAGAGCCTCTATGCCGCCGCCTTGAACCGGAACAAGCGGTCCATTACCCTTAACTACCGTCATCCGATGGCCCGGAACGTGTTGACGAGGCTGTTCCAATGGGCGGACATCATCATTGAGAATTTCCGGCCTGGAACCATGGAATCCATGGGGTTCGGGTTCGACAAAATCCAGGAAATCAACCCGAAGGCGATCCTAGTGCGCTGTTCGGGGTTCGGTCAGACCGGTCCGCTGAACCACCGTCCGGGCTTTGATGCGATCGGCCAGGCCATGGGCGGCGTCATGTGGATGACCGGCCGGGCGGAAGACCCGCCGCTGATGGCGGGGGTTTTCGTGGCGGACTACGCAACGGGGATGCACGCCGCGGTAGGTGCGCTGGCCGCCCTGCACAACCGGGAGAAGACGGGAAGGGGTCAGGTTGTTGACGTTTCCCTGCTGGAATCGGTGGTGTCCATGCTGGTTAGCGCGATTCCGGACAACGCGCTGCATGGCAACGAGCCGCCCCGAATGGGAAACCGCGACCGCTACGCCGCGCCGAGCAACGCGTATCGCACGAAGGACGGCTGGGTTTTCATCGCCGCCTCGAACGACGGATTGTGGGAGCGTCTTTGCGGCGTCATGGGAAGACCGGATCTGCTGGAGCGGGATGAATTCAAGACGGTTTCCCTGCGATACGCGAACGTGGAAGAGGTTGATCGCATCGTTGGAGAATGGGCGGCTGGTCTCACCGAGGAACACGTGCTCCGGCTGCTGGACGAAGCTGGTATTCCGTGCGCGCCGATCCGCAACATTCGTCAAATCCTGAACGACCCGCATCTTTGGGAACGCGGGCAGATCACGGAAACCACGCTTCCGGACGGGACGAAGATTCCGGTCAGCGGTGTCACGATCAAGCTATCCGAAACGCCAGGCTCGCTTCGGTATCCCGTTCCGGCCGCCGGCCAGCACAATGAAGAAGTGTATCGCCACATACTCGGCTTCAGCGAGGCCGAATGGCTCGAGCTGAAAGGAAAGGGGGTGTGCTGAAATTGGCAGAAATGCTTTGCGAGATGAAAAACATCCACAAAAATTTTATCGGCGTGAAAGCGCTTAATAATGTCACTTTCAATCTGCGCAAGGGCGAAGTTCACGCGCTGCTCGGGGAAAACGGCGCCGGCAAGTCGACGCTCATGAAAATCCTGTCCGGCTCTTACCAGCCAGACAGCGGAGAAATCGTGATCGAAGGCCAAAGCGTGATGCTGAGAAACCCCCATCACGCTCTGCAGCTCGGTATCAGCATCGTGCACCAGGAACCCCAGATGGTGCCGTGGCTGGGCATCGCGGAAAATGTTTGTCTCAACGCTTGGCAGACCGTAAGGGGCTTGGTCTCCTGGTCGAAAATGGAGGAGGTCGCGCGGGAGCATTGTTCCCGGATCGGCCTGAACAAACCCATGGACACCATCGTCGCCAACCTGAGCATGGCCGAAAAGCAAATGATCCAGATCGCCCGCGCGTTGATGCACGCTTCGAAAATTATGATTTTCGACGAACCGACGTCTTCGCTCACGCCGCAGGAGAAGGACGCGCTATTCGCGATCATTCGCCGGTTGAAGTCCGAAGGGATGGGCATCATCTACATTTCCCACCGCATCGAAGAGATATTCGAAATCGCGGACCGGGTGACGGTGCTGAAAGACGGTCAACTTGTGGGCACGGTGCCAATCCGGGAAGTGGACGCTCCGACCTTGGTTCGGATGATGGTGGGCAGGGAATTGGGGAAACTGTATCCGCCCAAGTCCACCGAATTCGGAGAGGAATTGCTCGTGGTGGAGGGTTTAACGCGCAAAGGGCGCTTCCACAACGTCAGTTTCACCCTGCGCCGAGGCGAAGTCCTCGGCTTCGCGGGCCTCGTCGGTTCGGGCCGAAGCGAGGTGGCCCTCTGCCTGTTTGGCGCTGACGCTATTGATGGCGGCACCATCACGTTCAAGGGGCAAAAAGTGCATTTTCGCTCGACGGCTGAAGCCATCCGAAACCGGGTGGCCTTCGTGGGAGAAGACCGCCACCAGGGCATGGTTCACCATCTTCCCGTCCGGGAGAACATTTCCCTGCCCTGGTACGCAAAGTTTGCCCGATTCGGCGTGATGGACCGCAAAAAGCAGGCGGACGTTGCGCGGAAGATGATCGGAAAGCTGAACATCAAGACGCCGAGCGAAGAACAGCTGATCGGCAAACTTTCGGGCGGTAACCAACAGAAAGTGATTTTTGGCCGCTGGCTTATTGAAGATGCGGATGTGTTCATTCTTGACGAACCTACTCGCGGAATTGACGTGGGTGCCAAGGAGGAAATCTATCAGCTGATCCGGGAGCTGACCAGCCAAGGCAAGGGCGTGATCCTGATCTCGTCCGAGCTGCCGGAAATCCTCGGCATGAGCGACCGCGTGCTGGTCATGCACCGCGGAACCGTAGCCGGCATCCTGTCCGCGGAGGAAGCAACGGAGGAGAATATAACCAAACTTGCTATGGGGGTAGTTTGATGACTCAAACGGCTAAACCAACGGATGCGGTGGAAAAACGCGTCAGGAATATCTCGTGGGGACAAATCTTCGTCAAATACGGCAACCTCATCGCCCTCGCGCTATTGGTGATCATCGCGTCTATCCTTTCGGAGCACTTTCTGACGCTTAACAACATCTTCAACATCTTCCGCCAGGTGGCGGTGCTCGGTATCGTCTCGATAGGCATGACCCTCGTTATCCTGAACCGGGGAATCGACCTGTCCGTCGGATCGGTGCTGGCCCTGTGCGGGGTGTTGGCCGGTCTGGTGCACGAGCAGGGATTTTGGATCAGCCTGCTGGTCGTGCTTTTGGCCGGCGGTCTTTGCGGGGCGATCAACGGGTGCTTCGTGACCCAGTTCAACATGCAACCCTTCATCGCCACGCTGGTGATGTTCATCGCCGCGCGCGGAGTCGCGCTATGGATCACGGACGGCCGCTACATTTCCGACGTAACAACCTGGGCTTGGCTTTCCGGCGGAAATGTGGGCCCGATCCCCATTCCGATGATCATCATGATCGCCCTGTTCCTTCTGTTCGGCTTTTTGCTGAACCGCACCGTTTGGGGCAGACAGATTTACGCCGTTGGAGGCAACGCGGAAGCCGCCCGCCTGTCCGGCATCAATGTCCGGAGGAACCAGCTTTCCGTTTACATCGTCGCTGGGTTGCTGGTCGGCTTCGCCTCTATGATCAACGACGCCCGCGTCTGGTCAGCGGACCCGCAGGCCGGTCACCTGCTTGAGCTGGACGCCATTTCGGCGGTGCTGATCGGCGGTACCACATTTGACGGCGGCAGGGGAACGCTTCTTGGCACCTTCATTGGCGTTTTGATCCTCCAGATCATGTCCAACATCATGAATCTTCTGGGGGTTTCCATTTATCCTCAAATGGTCATTAAAGGGGTGATCATCGCCACGGCCGTGATCGTCAGCCAGTTCAGAAGTTCTTCGAAGTAAGCAAAAAGAGGTTTGTCGGCAATGATTACGCGTAGGTTCAACGTTCTGGTTCAACGTTCTTGAGGGAACAAGGAGGATGGACTATGAATCGTCTGAAGAAAATGGTGGCATTGACTCTGGCGGTCCTGCTCGTTGCGTTCCTGTTGGCAGCCTGCGGAAGCGGCTCGTCACAAAACCAGTCAGGCGCGTCCGGATCTTCTTCGTCGCCGCAGGCATTGCAACCCCAGCAAACCTCGCAGCCGAGCGATGGGCAAAGCGCGTCGACGGGCGACAAGAAAATCGTGATCGGGTTCTCCCAAGGCTGGTCGGGCATCACGTGGCTGCGTATCATGCGGGAAGATATTCTTGCAGCCGCCAAGGAGCTCGGCGTCGAAGTCCAAGTGAGCGACGGCGACAACAAGGCGGAAAAACAATTGGCGGACATTGAGGACTTCATTTCCAAGAAAGTGGACGCGCTGATCATTTCCACCTACCAGGCGCAGGCTATCGCCCCCGGGGCGCAGAAGGCCCTTGATGCCGGCATTCCCGTCATCGTAATTTCGTCCGACATTCCCGGTATCACGCCCACGGTTCACCTGACGTCGGACGCAAAGGAAACCGGAAGAATGGCCGGCGAATACATCGCCCAGGTGCTGGGGGGCAAGGGTAACATCATCCAGCTGACCGGCCGCGAAGGTTCCGTCGTCAACCGTGACCGGGGTCTTGGTTTCGAGGAAATCCTGGCGAAATATCCCGACATGAAACGCGTGGCACAGCAAACAGCGAACTATGAACGCAACGAGGCAATCCAGGTGATGGAAGACCTGCTTCAAGTCCACAAGGACATCCAGGCGGTTTACGCGCACAACGACGAAATGGCCATGGGCGCTTCCATGGTGCTGCGGAAGCACGGGTACACGATCTATCCGAAAGATCCCAACGGCGTGGTCGTGGTCGGCGTCGACGCGCTGGAGGAGCCGATCCTCAAGGCGATCAAAGATGGCGATCTGTCCGCGAGCCTGCGGTATATCACGTTCGGCCGGGAAGCGGTGCAGGCTGCGGTCGATATCATCAACGGAAAGGAAGTGCCGCAAAAGATCATCCTGCCGACTCCGCTCGTCACGCAGGAAAACGTCGACGAATATCTCACCGGCTCCGGCGGATGAGCGGTCAGCCGGCACACAACCGGTTGATTGAATCCGTTTTGTAACCAAAATCCTGAGAAAAGAAAGTGAGAAAAGGAGCAATCCGCCGTGTCCAAAGTGGTGCCTTTGCAAGAAATCCGCAAATTCTTCAGGGACGGCTACACTGTGGCCATCGGAGGATTCGCTTTCCATCGTCACCCCATGGCGCTGGTGCGGGAAGTTGCGCGAATGGGACTCAAAGATCTGACGCTCCAGGGCTGGAACAACGGAGATGACGTTGACCTCTTGTGCGCCGTGGACGCGGTGAAACGGGTGGAAACTTCCTATGTCGGGATGGTCATGTTCGGATTGGCGCGGAATTACCGCCGCGCCGTCGAATCCGGACGGATCACCGTTGCAGAATACACGGAGGCGACCGCGCTTGACCGGTTTCGAGCCGGCGCTTTCGGTATTCCTTTTTTCCCGGCGAGGGGTCTCGGGGGAAGCGACATCCTCACTTACAACTCGGACATCAAAACGATCGAATGTCCGTTCACCGGCGAACGCTTGGCGGCGATTCCGGCTGCGGTGCCCGACGTCGCCCTCATTCACGCACATTACGCCGACGAAGACGGCAACGTGCTGATGCATAAAAGACGCCTCAGAGAAAATGAAGCCGACGCGTTGATCGCGAAGGCGGCCAAACACACCATCGTCTCTGTGGAAAAAGTCGTCAGTCGGGATTATGTGGAGAACCATCCGTTCGACGTCTGGCTGCCGGCCCACGATGTCAGCGCCGTCGTCGAACTGCCCTTCGGCGCGCACCCGAACGGCAACGACCTATTCTATGACACGGATGTCCCGCATCTTGAGCGGTATGTGGAAGCCAGCAAGGATCCGGAATCCATGAAGCGGTATCTCGACGAATTTGTGTTCGGCGTATCGTCTCACGACGAGTATCTCAACAAGGCGCTGACGCCCGCGGACATGGTCCGGCTGCAAAAAGGGGTGAACATCGTTGGCTGAGTACGCAACCGATTATTCCATCGACGAACTGATGGCGGCGGTCATCGCCCGGGACCTGCAAAACGATGAAATCGGCTTTATCGGTTTGGGCACGGGCGGCCGGGCGTTCCAGGTCGCCGTCGGCATCCCGTTTGCGGCGTCCAACCTCGCCCGCATGACGCACGCGCCTCGCTATCACATCCTGCTCGGGATGATGATGGACCCGCGGCCGGACAAGATGCCCGACCGTTTCCTGGAAAGCGAAGAGGCAATTCTGAACTGGCCCTGCGCCTCGCGGATTTCCAGCGCAGACATCTTCGACCTGTTCCGAACCGGTAAACTGGGCGTCGGGTTTGTGTCGGGGGCGCAGATCGACCAGTACGGCAACCTGAACATCGTTGCGATTGGCGATTACCACCGTCCGAAAGCGAGGCTGGTCGGTGCCCTGCTGCAAACGGAACACATGGCGTTTGCCAACCGCAACATCATCCCCGTGGATCTGAGCCGCCGCACTTTCGTACCAAAGGTGGATTTCGTTAGCGGCGTCGGATTCGGGGAAGGAGGAGACTCCCGCAAGAAATACGGACTTCCGGGCGGGGGTCCGAAGCTGGTCGTGACCGACATGGCCGTTTTCGATTTTGAGGAAACCACGAAACGCATGCGGATCCGTTCGGTCCATCCTGGTTTTACCGTGGAACAAGTCCAGGAAAATTGCGGATTCGAACTGGTAGTGCCGGAACACGTGCAGTTCACTGAACCGCCCACAAAGGAGCAGGTGGAGCTGCTGCGGCGGGTGATCGACCCGAAGGGGCTCCTCATGCGGCATTGAATTTTGAAAGGAAATGCTCCATGGAAAATTTTCAGCGATATATTAAGGTGGCGGATGTGACCGGCGTTCGCATCAACGAGCCTCCTTACGACCGTGATGTGTTTCTTTTGGCTTCGCCGTTGATCGCCAGAAGATCTTCCGGCTTCGCCGTGGGCATCTCCGTGATTGAACCGGGCAAGGTGCACGAGGTGCATCAGCACGAGGCGGAAGAAACGGTGTTCATTCTTTCCGGCCGGGGAGAAATGGAGGTCAATGGCAACGAACGGATCCCTCTCGAGCCGGAGACGGTGGTGGTGCTGCGCAGTAACGAACCCCACGGCATCCGGAATCTGGGCAACGAACCGTTGCGTTGTCTGTGGATTTATGCGCCGAGCGGTTCGGAAGCCAAATTTGTTGTCAAAGGGAACGATTCGTAAACAACCCTTCACTTATTCATCAGAGAAAAGAGGTTGATCCCATGAATGCGAGACCGAAAACCGTTTTAATGCCCTATGAGGGGAGAGACTACCGGGGAATCGGTGGTTTGGTCAAGCGCATTGTGCATCCGACGACGGTCGGATCCATCAGTCTGGGCGTATCCATCTGCTATCTGAATCCCGGGGAACAAGTTGTCCGCCACAACCATCCCTATGAGGAAGCCTATTTCGTCATTCAGGGGACGGGGACAATGTATCTGGACGGGGAAGAGTTCCGGCTCGAGCCCAATATGAGCGTCTATGTTCCGCCGGGCAAGGAACACGGGCAAATCAACGACGGCAGTGAACCGCTCGTCATCCTCTGCTCCCTGAGCCCGGCTCCGGATGTGTGGTGACACGGGATGATGGAGACGGCGAGCAAAGGACCTTATGCCGACCTTGAAGAGGTGGCGCGCCTCATTCGCAAAAACGTCCTGGATATGGTGCGCAGCGCCAACGCGGGTCACGTGGGGGGCGCCTATTCGGCGGCCGAGATGTTTGCGGCCCTGTATTTCCGGATCATGAACATCGACCCGTCCCGTCCGGACTGGGAAGACCGAGACCGGTTTATTCTTTCCAAAGGTCATTGCGCCATCGGTCTGTACGTCTGCCTGGCGTACCGGGGATATTTCGATCCTTCACTGCTCACCACCTTTGACCATATCGGGTCGATCCTGCAGGCGCACCCGGATATGACGAAAACGCCTGGCATCGACATGTCGACCGGTTCGCTTGGCCAGGGGCTTTCCGCCGCACTTGGCCAAGCAGCCGGATTAAAGCTGTTGGGGAAGACGTGCCAGGTATATTGCATGATCGGAGATGGCGAATGTCAGGAAGGACAGATCTGGGAAGCCGCCATGGCGGCACCGAAAATGAAGCTGGACAATCTGACCGTGTTCCTGGATTACAACCGTTTGCAGCTTGCAGGCAAAGTGGACGATTTCATGCCGCTTGAACCCCTTGCGGAGAAATGGCAGGCGTTTGGTTGGTATGTGCTGGAAATTGACGGTCACAACTTCGACCAGATTTTGGCTGCCGCCGAAGAAGCGAAAAGCGTCAAAGGCAAGCCGACCATCATCATCGCCCATACTGTAAAGGGCAAAGGCGTTTCGTTCATGGAACATAACGTGGCATGGCACTCGAAGGTGCCAACGCCGGAGGAATACGAAGTGGCGATGCGTGAGCTTGGTTTCGCCTGAGAGGGGAAATCGGACATGGCATTGGCAGTTCGCGAGGCGTTCTCGCAGGCGTTGACGGAAGCCGGCAAAGATCCGCGCATTGTTGTCCTGGACGGTGACCTGGCGTCGTCAACCCGAGTGGTGCTTTTCCAGCAGAAATATCCGGAACGATTCTTCCAGATGGGCATCATGGAACAGAACATGATGGGCATCGCAGCTGGTATGGCCGCTGTGGGGCTCATCCCGTTCGTATCAACTTTTGCTGCATTCGCCAGTTGTCGGGTGGCTGACCAGGTACGGGTGTCAGTCGCTCAACCGAATTTGCCCGTCAAAATCATTGGCGCCTACGCGGGCATGTTTGTCGGCAAAAACGGAAAGACCCATATGGCCGTGGAAGACATCGCCATCATGCGGGCCATCCCCCATATGACCGTGCTGGAACCGGGGGATGAAACGGAAGCGCGCCTGTCACTACCGGCGATTCTGGATCACCCCGGCCCCGTCTACATCCGGGTCGCCCGCGAGGGGACGGACCCGATTTTCGGGCCGGACTACCGGTTCCGGCTGGGAGGATCATATCTTTTGCGTGACGGGAAGGATGTGGCGATTATAAGCACAGGCCCGACGACCGCATACGCCCTCAAGGCGGCTGATCTTCTGGCGCAGCGCGGAATCTCCGCGGCGGTGCTGCATCTCATGAGCATAAAGCCGATCGACGCGGAAGGTGTCGCGGAAGCCGCGAGCAAATGCGGAGCCGTCGTGACGCTGGAGAACCATAACATCTACGGGGGAGTGGGCAGTGCGGTTGCCGAGGTGCTGGGTGAACTGTGTCCGGTTCCCATGGCTCGAGTCGGCATCCGCGACGAAAACGGCGAGTCCGCCAGCAACGAAGAACTGGCACGCAAGTACGGCTTTTCCCCAGAACATTGCGCGGAAGCTGCCGAAAGGCTGCTGGAGAGAAAAAAAGGGCAGCGGGGGGTTCGGATGACGTGAAGACCAAGCTGACGACGCTTGCCGAAGCCGTTTCCCGCATTCCTTCAGGTGCGACGATCGCCATCGGCGGTTCGATGGTTCGCCGCCAGCCGAACGCGCTGGCGCGCGAACTGATCCGGCAGGGGAAGAAGGACCTGACGGTGCTGACGTTTTGTGCCGGCAGCGCGACCGACCTGCTGGCGGCCGCGGGAGTGGTGAAGCGGTGGGAAGGCGTCTATTCCGGTCTTTTCTGGTACGGGCAATCCTACAATTTTCGCCGTGCGGTGGAAAACGGCCAGCTGGAGGTACGCGATTTTACCGAAGGGTCCATGGTTGCTAGGTTTCGGGCCGCAGCCCAAGGGGTGTCGTTTGCACCGACGCGGGCGCTGCTGGGGACGGACATGGCGAAATACAATCCGGAACAAGTCCGCGAAATCCGCTGTCCCTTCACGAACGAAACCTATCATGCCGTGGCTGCGGCGGAGGCGGATTTTACGCTTCTTCACGGGTATATCGGCGATGAATACGGCAACGTCCAAATGCCGATCATTCGCGATTCCGACGACATCGACGCTCTGATGGCCATGGCGTCCAAGCGCCTGATCGTGACCGTGGAGCGCATCGTGCCTCACGAAACCATCATTAGGCATCCACTGCTGACCTATATTCCGCACAACCTGGTGGAGGCGATCGTACACGCGCCCTACGGCGCGCACCCGGTGGCTTGCGACGCCTTTTACGACACCGACGACGACCATATGGCCGAATACGTGGAAATGTCCAAAAACGGCCAGGCAGGAACCTATCTGGAACATTATGTACTCGGCGGTGATGAATGGAGTTACCTGGAAAAAGCGGGTGGTCTGCAAAAACTGATGAAGCTGAACGTCGGTGGTGCGGGATGATGGAGTATGCCGTGAACGAAATGATGGCGGTGGTGGTTGCCCGGGAATTGCGGGACAACGAGCTGGGCTTTGTCGGCATCGGGACGGCGGGACGGGCTTTCACGTTGGCGGTGGGCATTCCGATCGTTGCCGCGAGGCTGGCCCAGTTTACCCATGCTCCCCATTTCACAATTTACTGGGGTAACCATCTGAGTCCTGATCTTTCTCGGATTCCGGCGTTTCTGACGCAGGATTCGGTTACTCGCTGGATGGCCGCCTCCTGTCCTCCTTCTACGGCGGATAAGGTGGACATGCTCACCAAAGGAAGATTTGACGTTTCATTCGATTCGGCGCCACAGATCGACCGTTTCGGCAATATGAACATCACGGCGATCGGTGACTACCGGAGACCCAAAGTGCGTCTTGTGGGGTGCTTGGCGCAGCCCGAGCATTTCGCGTTCGTACGCCGGCCGATCGTCCTGGCGGACCTAAGCCGCAGGACGTTTGTGGAAAAGGTAGATTTCATCACCTCAGTCGGCTACCTTGACGGGGGCCGCACGCGTGAAGAGGCGGGCCTGCGCACGGGCGGGCCTTGGAAGATCGTCACGAACAAGTGCGTTTTCGATTTTGAACCGGAAACCCGACATGTACGGCTGTGCGAACTCTATCCCGGCGTCACGGTAGAAGAAGTCCTCGACAACATGGGTTTCCAACCCGTCATCCCGGATCGGGTGCCGACGGCGGAACCGCCCACGGAGGAGCATATCCGCCTCATCCGGGAAGAAATCGATCCGACCGGCGCTTTTTTGCGGGCGTAGGCGTGAAACGCCTGAAAAACACCGGAGAGGAGGAAAAGGATAAAAATGGAACGAAAAAAAATGTTTGTGGGCGGACGATGGATCGAAACCGAAAAATATAAGCCGCTCATCGCTCCATATTCAAAAGAAGTGATCGCGGAAATTCCGGAAGCCGACGAGTCGCACGTGGAAGAGGCGATCGAATCAGCACGCCGAGCCTCTGCGGTGATGGCGGAAATGCCGGCTCACCAAAGATCTGCCATCTTGGGCAGGCTTGTATCTTTGCTTGAACAGCGGGTGGAGGAAGCCGCCCGAATCATCGCCCTGGAGGCGGCCAAGCCGATTACCACGGCCAAAACGGAAGTCGCTCGCACTATCCAAACGTATCGTTTCTCGGCGGAAGAGGCCAAGCGGATCGGCGGGGAAACGATCCCGATGGACGCGGCGCCAATGGGGGAAAATCGAATCGCCTATACCGTACGGGAACCGCTGGGCGTCATCGGGGCGATCACACCTTTCAACTTCCCCATGAACCTGGTGGCGCACAAGGTAGGTCCCGCCCTCGCTTCCGGGAACGCCGTCGTGCTTAAGCCCGCTAGACAGACGCCGTTGTCTGCGTTCTTCATCGCGGAACTTCTGGAGGAAGCGGGGCTTCCTCCTGGGGCCCTGAACGTAGTCACCGGTGCCGGTTCGGTGGTGGGAGATCGGATCGTGACGGACCCCCGGGTCAGCATGATCACCTTTACCGGGAGTCCGGAAGTGGGAAAGGACATTCGAGCCCGGGCCGGCTTGAAACGGGTGACGCTGGAGCTTGGGTCCAATTCGGCCGTCATTGTGGACGAGGACGCCGATTTGCAGAAAGCCATTCCCCGCTGCGTCACGGGGGCGTTTTCCAACCAAGGACAGATCTGCATTTCCGTGCAGCGCATCTATGTCCATGAAGCGATTTATGACCGGTTTGTCGACGAATTTGTCGTGGCTACCCGGAGGTTGCGCATGGGCGACCCCCTCGATCCGGCGACGGACGTTTCCGCCCTGATTTCGGAAAACGACCTGAAACGTTGCCTCGAATGGATCGAGGAAGCCAAGGCGAGCGGAGCCGTTATTGCCACCGGCGGGAAGGCGGAAGGCCCCATTCTCGAGCCCACCATCATCCTGAATGCCGATCCGTCGTTGCGCGTTTCATGCCGAGAAGTTTTCGGTCCGGTCGTGACTATCGACAAGGTGGGTTCAGTAGAAGAAGCCATTGAACGGACCAACGATTCGCGCTATGGCCTGCAGGCGGGCATCTACACGGGACGCGTGGATCGGGCCCTGATGGCGGCCAAACGCTTGCGGGTCGGTGGTGTGATGATCAATGACATTCCAACTTTCCGTGTTGACCATATGCCTTACGGCGGCGTCAAGGAAAGCGGAATGGGCCGGGAAGGCGTGAAATACGCCATCGAGGAGATGACGGAGCTCAAGCTGGTGGTCTGGAACTCCAATTGATCGTCCGCAGGTTCCGTTTTGCGGCAGTCTGTTCTGTAGAGAAAGTCCAGCGGTAAGATGTCAAGTCCCTGATTCGTGAAAATTGGAAATTTTTTTGGCCTTAAAGCGCTCGAGTCAGGTAAATTGGCAACACCAAACTAAACCCAGTCGAAAATCAGGATGATTTCCAGATTTTAACTGGGAATTTGTTGAAGGATTTGGCAAAGGAGGCGTTACCCCTTCGCGTGATTCACCTTCCTTCGAGGCGTGTAGAGTTGGTCGTTGCGTAGCAGCGCATCGACCAGACGCACA
>LZRT01000070.1 GCA_002159075.1 Bacillus thermozeamaize | reverse complement strand
TTCCTGCATTTTGCGTAAGTACTCGCGACGGCTTTGTAGAGACATTCTCACGTCACATCCCCTCAGTAAGATTTTGACGTGAGCGATCCACAATCCTTTCGGTAAGATTTTACCTGAGTGATCGCGGATGTTTGCGATGGGAGAGGGAGCAATGGTACAATAAACCTGCGGATGAGTTGCCTCGCGTCATGAGCCGAGGCATTTTTTCTGCTTGGAAAAGGGGACCTGGAATGTCGTTGCAAGCTTATCTGCGAAACGTTGCGATTATTGCCCATGTGGATCACGGAAAAACGACGCTCGTCGATCAAATGCTCAAACAGGCAGGAGTGTTCCGGGATCCGAGTCTCGTCGAGGAACGCGTGATGGATTCTGATGTGTTGGAACGGGAACGGGGAATTACCATTCTCGCGAAAACCACAGCCATCCCTTATGGGCAGTACACCATTCAGATTGTCGATACGCCTGGCCACGCTGATTTTGGTGGCGAAGTGGAGCGAATCATGAAGATGGTGGACGGGGTGCTGCTGGTTGTCGACGCTTTTGAAGGGTGTATGCCCCAAACCCGTTTTGTCCTGCGCCGGGCGCTGGAGGAAAAGAAGATCCCGATTGTCGTGATCAATAAGATGGATCGTCCGAATGCTCGGCCGGCTGAGGTGCTGGATGAAGTGCTGGATTTGTTCATCGATCTGGGAGCCGATGAAACCCAGCTGGATTTTCCCGTGGTATACGCCTCGGCGCTGAAAGGACAGGCCTCTACCTCACCCGAACAGATGGGCGAGGATCTGCGGGCGCTGTTTGATGCGATCATCACCCACATCCCTGCGCCGGAAGGGGACGGGGAAGCGCCCTTGCAGCTGCAGGTCAGCCTCCTGGATTACAATGATTACCTGGGCAGGCTGGTTATCGGGCGCATCGCCCGTGGACAGATCCGAATCGGCCAGCCGGTGGTCCTCCTCAGGCGGGACGGCAGCAAAGAACCGTTTCGGGTCACGAAACTGTACGGCTTCCGTGGCTTGGAACGGGTCGAAATCACGGCGGCCGGTGTCGGAGAGATGGTGGCGGTCGCCGGGTTGGATGACGTGGAGGTGGGTGAGACGATCACTGACGCCGAATGTCCCGAAGCGCTGCCGCTGCCGCGCGTGGAGGAGCCTACGCTGCAGATGGCCTTTCTCGTCAATGACAGTCCTTTTGCCGAAAGGGAGGGCAAGCACGTCACTTCACGCAAGCTGAAAGAGCGTCTGTTGGCTGAAACGAAGGTGGATGTGGCACTGCGTGTCGAAGAAACGGATCATCCGGACGTGTTTCTCGTCTCCGGACGCGGGGAGCTTCACTTGTCCATCCTGATCGAAAAGATGAGGCGGGAAGGGTATGAGCTGCAGGTTTCTAAGCCGGCTGTGATTTTCCGTGAAGAGGACGGCCAATTGCTGGAACCATTCGAGTCATTGTGGATTGAAGTGCCGGAAGAATACGCCGGAGCCGTCATTGAATCGCTGGGCGCACGAAAGGCGGAAATGCGCAACATGTCCCAACAGGATGGACTGGTCCGGATGGAGTTTCTCATCCCTTCCCGGGGACTGATTGGCTACCGGAGTCAGTTTTTGACCCTGACACGCGGATATGGCATCCTCCATCATTCCTTTGATTCCTATCGTCCAGCCGTGGAAGGGGAGGTGCGGGGGCGCCGGAATGGGGCCTTGATTGCCCACTCGACAGGGGTGGCTACCGTCTACGGGATTGAAAGTGCTGAACAACGGGGCGTGATGTTTATCACGCCAGGCACCGAAGTCTACGAAGGGATGATCGTGGGCGAACATGCCCGGGAGCAGGATCTGGTGGTCAACGTCTGCAAGGAGAAGCACGCCACCAACATCCGCTCTTCAACCAAAGAGGAGACGGTCAAGCTGAAGGCCCCCCGCCTGCTCAGCCTGGAAGAGGCGTTGCAATTTCTCAACGATGATGAGTACTGTGAAATCACGCCGGTTTCGATACGGTTGCGCAAAAAGCATCTTACCCGTTCGGCGCGTGAGAAAGCGGACAAGCTGCGCAGGAAAGGCTGAAGCGGGACGGGCAAGGTTGAACCGGTAAATGAGGAGGTAAGAACATTGAAACTGGGTTGCCATATCAGCGTGGCGCAAGGGTTTGCCCAGGCCGCAAGGAAGGCCGTGGCACTGGGGGCCGAATCTTTTCAAGTGTTTACAAAAAGCCCGCGTTCCCTCAAGTCGAAAAAGGTGGACGTGGCGGATGCCGAAAAAGGGGTGGCCTACTGCAAGGAACAGGGATTGTCCGTGATCACCCACACCCCATACATCACCAACTTGTCCACTCCGGACCCCGGCTTGCAAGAGGCGACGATCCGCTCGTTGCAGGAAGATCTCATCATATCCGGACATTATGGGGCCATTGGCGCTGTTGTTCATTGTGGAAAACATGTCGGCGAGGGGGAAGAGCTGGGCATCCAGCGGATGATCGATACGATTAACCGGATTTTGGACGGAACAGAATCTCCTGCGCTGTTGCTTCTGGAAAATACGGCTGGCCAGGGGTCGGAGCTGGGCAAGGAATTGGAGACCCTGGTGCGTGTCCGGGAGGCGGTGGAGCAGAAGGATCGCCTCGGTTTTTGTTTTGACACTTGCCATTCCTTTGCAGCCGGCTTGTGGCAGGGCGGTGAGCTGGAACAGTTTCTTCACCTGGCAAAGGAGACAGGGTATTTGCCCCATGTGAAAGCCGTTCACCTGAACGACAGCAAGGCGCCGTACGACAGCCGCAAGGATCGGCATGAAAAAATCGGCCAAGGGGAAATCGGGCTGGAGGCCATCCTGGACTTTCTCGAGTCGTTTCCGCTGAGCGGGATGCCCGTCGTATTGGAGACACCCGTTCAGCGGGAAGAGGAGTATGCGGATGAAATGGAAATGGTGCGCCGAAAGCTTGCCGAACGAAGCGCGAGCAGAGGGGCTGCCCGGTAAACAGCTGCTTTGCGATGATGGTTTCTCATGATGGGATGATCGCGGATGGGAGATGATCCATTTTGTTCGAAGCGTTGAAGGCGATATTGAACACGCCTGAAAAAGCCTATTTTGTCATCCTTGTCTTTTGTTTCATCTTGTACAAACTGGGCTTTCAGGAACGGAAACTTCCGCTTCTCAAGGCAGCGATTGTCTACCTGGTGTTGGCTCTCGGATGCATCCCGTTGACGACGCTTTACATGTTGGGGCTGCCGATCGCAGAGGTCCTCATTGGGGGGAGCTTGGCCTTTATTATCGTCCGTTGGGCAAGAGCAAAAAGAAATGCGGGCAGTGAGCGAAAGGATGAGCCTCGTGAACCTGGTGGATAATCTCTTCAACTGGCTTCAGATAAAGCTGGTCGCCGACCGGTGGCCCGAGGATCTGGCTGCAAGAGATACAGTTTCCTTTTTTGCCGACATGCTAAAAGAAGATCATGGAGTGGACGTCAGCCAGCTTTCATACGAGGTGGATGGTTCCTTTGTTCATGTGATCTTTGTCCAGGAGGGGAAGAAAAAACGGCAGATGTTTGAGCGTGAGGCTGCCGAAAAACTGCTCCGGGACATTGAACAGGAACCCCGATACGGGTTTTGACGTCGATCTGACCCGTTCAGCATCCTAGGGCGTCAGGCTGCCGCTCCGGTAGGCATCCACGATGTCCAGCAATTTGGCGATATACTCACCGATGAGCGGCAGGGAGATGAACTGACCGAGGAAATAGGCTGAAAAAGCCAGGAATAACGCTGTCCCCACAGTCAGTCCAACGCCTCGGGACAGACCCGCCAGGAAATTGATCCAGATCAATTGGAAAGGGTGTTTGTACAGCGAGAGCATGTCCCGCAGCTGGCTCTCTTCAAGGCGCGCGGCGATTTGCAACAGGCGCCGGTTGGCCGCGTAGATTTCGGCAAGGGTGGTTGTTGTTTCCGTTTGCCGGCCCGTTTGCGTGTCGCCGGTTGTCTTTTTATTCGGATGGTCCATCGGTTTGTTTCACCAAAGAAAGCCTAGGGTTGCCTAGGCTGTTTTTGTGAAAAGGGGTTGTTTGGGCGTTGTTCCGGGTTTTCTTCCGGTGCAGGACCCAGATCTTGCGGAAATTGCGGCATTAAACGCGCAACGAGATTGGATAATTCGTCAGCAAAGCCCTCCAGCGGTTTTCCGTTCTGGATTTCCCGGTTCATCTCGCGAATGCGCTCCACCACGTCAGGATCTGCGGTGACGAGGCAGTTGGCCCCTTGCGGGTCTTTTTTCAGCGCTTCGGCCACCGTATATTTGACGGTACCTACCCGCGAGCGGTCGAGGGTGTCGTCCAGATCAATTCCGACAATGGCTGTCTTGCCGAAGACAATCGCGGTCGCCTGGCGGACCTGAGGAACTTGTGTCGCAAGCTGTGCCAGGCGTTCGGCCGTGGCCTGCGGGTCCTGATTTTTTTGTTCGGTCGGAACCGGTTGTCTGACTGCTTCGGGACTTGCAGGCTGATGCCGCATGTTGCCCTGTTTTTGTGGCGCGGGGTTTTGATTGACGGGTTGGCATGCTGCCAGGAGAAGCAAACTGAGGATCAAGCTGCAGCTCATCATGAACACATGACGTTGTTTCATCTCTTTCACCTCTGCTTTTGAAATCACGTGCCAAGTCAGCCATCTTTCTGTCTTTCAATGATTATTCTTTCCCTCGGCATGTCACTTTATGTTGATGATTCTGGGAGGTGGCCCGGATGAATTCATTTCGCGATTGGCTGCGGCAACAGATTTGCGCGAGCGAAGAACGATGGCTCCCCTTTTCGGAATGGATGGAAGCGTCGCTGTATCATCCGCAGTGGGGGTATTACATGCGCCCGAAGAAAAAGATAGGCAAGTGCGGGGATTATTATACGAGCAGTTCCGTCGGGACAGTGTTCGGAGCGGTTTTGGCGGAAGGATTGTTTGGGCTGCTGGAGTCGTTATCGGCTGAGGAGTGGGTCATTTTGGAACTGGGCGGGGGAGATGGGCGTCTGGCCTGCCAGATTTTAAACGCTTTCCAGCGTTACCCATCCGTTTACCGGAAACTGACCTACTTCTTGCTGGAGAAAAGCCCCTTTCACCGCCAGCTGCAATTTCAACATCTCATTTCCCACAAGGAACGGATCGTTTACCTGGACAGCCTGGAGCAGCTCCAGGGGGTGACAGGCGTCATCCTTTCCAATGAGTTTTTTGATGCCTTGCCGGTGCACATTCTGGAGAGGCATGACGGGAAATGGGAAGAAGTCGGGGTGACCTGGAATGAAAACACGTTGTGCTTTGAGGAAGAGCGGAGGCCATGCCGTAACCAAAGGTTGCTGGAGTTGCTGGAGGAGCTGGCGATCGCTGCGGAGGAAGGGGGACGCGTCGAACTCTCGCTGGCGGCTGTGGAGTGGATCAACCAATTGGCCAGCGTTCTGGAGAAGGGATATCTGTTGACCGTGGATTACGGTTATCTCGCTGACGGTGCCGCATCCGCGGCCATGCCCAAGGGCACGCTCCGAGGTTATCGCATGCATCAGATCATGACCAATCCTTACTTGTATCCGGGGGAACAGGATCTGACGGCTGATGTGAATTTTTCGCTTTTGATTGAAATGGGGAAAAAGGCCTGCCTTGAACCTCTCCTGTTTGAATCACAGCGAAAGTTTTTGCTTCGGCTCGGCATTCTGGAGGAGCTTGTGGAGGGAGCAGACGATCCTTTCAGTGCCGAGGCGCGAAAGAATCGGGCGATCCGTCAATTGCTCCTCGATGAGACGGGCATGGGCGAGCGATTTTGCGTTCTTTTGCAAGGAAAAAACGTCTTCGTTCCTCGTGTCTTCCGAGGTTTGAGCCGCCAGGTATCTTTTAACATATAAGAGATGGAGGCAAATAGAGAAGGGAGCCCGCAAGGGGCTCCCTGTTTACTCGCTAAGCGGCATTTGAAAAAACATCCAATAGTTCAGACCCACGAATGCCAAAAACATATATGCGCCGAATATGTACATGTACGTTCTTTCCGTCAGCTTCATGTAGCTCAATACGAAAAAGAGGATGGTCTTAATCCCGAAGATGATCGACAAAGCGACCAGTTCTTCACCGCCTGCGAATGCCAGCATCGAGATAAGGCCACACAGAAAGCCAAGGACCCGGAACATTCTTGCCATGGTTGCTCCTCCTGTCACATTCGATGGTTGCATATTCTCGTCTTGCGCGTCGATACCATTATAAGCTACGTGGATAAGGTTGTAAACCATTATTCCCTGTGGGTTTGCCGTCTATTCCCCAACAAAAATGTTTCGAAAACAGATGGTGGGCGGTTGACATGGTATTTAAATAAGTAATATACTTTACTATAGAAAGTAAAGAGAAAGCGGTTGGGGGGAGACCTATGCGGAAAAAATGGCGATTTTACACTTACCCAAGTTGCACATCCTGCCGCAAAACGAAGGCATGGTTGACACATAAAGGCATTCCCTACGAAGAACATCACATTTTTAAAAATCCGCCTACGATAGAAGAGTTAACCGATATTGTCCGCATGACGCAAAATGGCGTCGATGATATCCTTGCCACGAGAAGCCAGAAATTCAAGGAAATGCAGGTTGACTACCGGGATTTGAAACTGAGCGAATTGCTGCACATGATTCAAAACGAGCCGCGTCTGTTGCGGCGTCCCATTTTGACCGATGGTGAGCATTTGGTCATCGGATACGACAAGGAGGCGCTGGAACGCTTTCTTGCCTGATGCGTGTTCCCGGATGATTCGATGGGCTCTGGATGAGAGCCCGTCTTTTTTTATGCCGAAAGTTTTGTCATGCTATCATCTGGCAAAAATAAAATACGGATTGGTGTTGGCCGCGTCTGTGTGAACATGGCAGCTGCTATTACATATAGAATAGATAGGATCGACATGTCGCTTTTAGAACCGTTCAGATTTGCGAAAGGTCGCGTTTGTCAAATGTGATAGGCGAAAAGGTGGGGGATAGGATGACAAGGAGACAGGATGGTTGGACGGCTGATGAAGATTTGTTGCTGGCAGAGATCACCCTTCGCCATATCCGGGAAGGGAGCACGCAATTGGCCGCGTTTGAAGAAGTGGCCCGGAGAATCGGGCGGACAGCCGCCGCATGTGGTTTTCGGTGGAACAGTTATCTGAGAAAAAAGTACCAGGTTGCCATTCAGTTGGCCAAGTCACAGCGAAAACGGGATTTGTCGGGGAATGGCCCGAAAAAAACCGTGCAGCCTGCAGAAGAAATCGGGTTGTCCGATGTCATCCGGTATTTGCAAGGATTGCATGAAAAGATGGTTTTCCATCAGAACTTGGAAAAGGAATATGAAGTGTTGAAAGAATGCTATGAAACGTTGAAGAAAGAGCACGAAACGCTAAAACGGGAGTATCAGCAATTGATGGAGGAGATGCGAGAACTGAAAGAGGCAACGGAAGATGTTCAGAAGCTGGGCGAGATCATGAAGCGGGCCCGGGAATTGAACCTTTTGGAAGAACCTTACAATGGAGCGGTTACGTTTGTGATGGAGAGCAACGGCAACCTGGAACGGATGAAAACCTAAGCTGGCAAAGTCTTGTCGGGAGACAAGGCTTTTTTTTCTGAGAAGAAATGACCTTTTTAGTTTTTAGAGCAAAGAAGTGGGGAATATTGGTAAACCGTGCAGGAACGTGTATGATAATGTCGAATGTAGAAAAAAAGGGAGAGATTTCTCTGTGGAGCTTGCTTTTATCGGGATGGGCAGTATCGGCATGTTGTATGCATCACGCTTTTTGTCAAGCGGAATGGTGAAGGGATTGGCCGTTACGCAACGCGGGGAACAGGCTCATGCCCTGCAGGAGCGGGGGTTGACCGTCATCGAGCGAGACGGACGGAAAACCACCACCTGCTGCACCGCGCAGACGATGGAAGAATGGGATGGAACGGCAGATTGGGGTCTGGTTTTTGTCAAGCAAACCCATCTCCCCTCGCTGATCCGGCATTTACAAAAAAAGCGGCATCAACCCTGTCGTTTTCTCTTGTTTCAAAACGGACTTAGGCATGCGGAAAAAATGGCTGCCGCTTTTCCCGGAATACCGGTGTACGTGGCTGTTACGACAGAGGGCGCAAAGCGTGAAGAGGACTGGTTGGTCCGTCATACCGGCACAGGAACGACATGGTTGGGAGATCCCTTCGCTCATCAAGGAAGCGGTGGCCATCCGATGGGCAGTCCAACCAGCAGCCTGCCGACGGATGCCGTGGGGCAGGAGCAGCTGAAACAGTTGGCTGTTTTATTGCAGGACAGCGGCATGCATGTGGAAACCACCGCTGACATACGCCTGCGGATGTGGGAAAAATGGGTGATCAATTGCGCGGTGAATCCCATCACCGGGATTTTGTCGGTTCAAAACGGGGCGATTCCCGCTTCGGCAGAGCTGCGCCAGCTGGTCAGCGCGGTTGTTCAGGAAGCGTTGGAGGTGGCGCGTGCGCATGGATTGGAACTGGACGCCAATTTGGTAGAGAAAGTATTGGACGTATGCGAGAAAACCTCCGGCAATACTTCTTCCATGCTGCAGGATTTAATGAAGAAAAAGCAGACGGAAATTGAAGCGTTGAACGGATTGCTCCTTGACCTGGCTGAAGAAAAGGGATTAGATGCTCCCGCCAATCGCGTGTTGTATTGGCTGCTGAAGGCTTTGGAAAATACCCATATCAGGCAATTTGACGATTAGGGGAAGGGGAGGCCGCCGGTGATGTGGGAAATGTTCCGCAAATTGTATGCGATATTGGCCGCCATGCCGCCAGTCGGCTATCTTTTTACATATGGGTTGATCTACATCGTGACGAAAAACCGCCCTCTTGCCCGTTTGAGGGCATTGGATGTGACAACGCTGTTTCTCCTCTCTGCGGTCTCTGTCCTGTGGTACAATGTAACCGGTGGTTCTGGTTGGGTTCTCGTCTTGAGCCTGTTCATCTTATTGGGGATTAGCCTTGCATTTGCGCAGTGGTGGATTCGTGGGCGGTTCCATTTCCGAAAGTGGCTTCGCGGCGTCTGGCGAATCGGTTTTTTGCTGCTCAGTGCGCTTTATGTGTTTTTGTTTGTGATAGGCATCTTTTTGCTGTTGTGACCGATCGGCGGTCAAATGTGAAAGGTACTGTTGTTCAACGAAAAGAGGTGCGCGCGATGGAAAGTGTGGTTCGGGACCGGAAACTGGCAAAAGAGGGGCAACTGAAAATCGATTGGGCTGCATCCCATATGCCGGTACTGGAGCGGCTGCGGGAACGATTTGAACGGGAGAAACCGTTTCGCGGCGTGAAAGTGGGGATCTGTCTTCATCTGGAAGCGAAAACCGCCTATCTGGCCAAAGTGATCCAGGCCGGCGGAGCGGAAGTGGCCATTTCGGGGAGCAACCCGCTATCCACTCAGGATGATGTGGCGGCGGCACTGGCAGAAGGGGGAATCACGGTATTTGCCACGTATCATCCGACGCCTGAAGAATTCCTGGAATACCAGGAAATGACGCTCCGATTCGGTCCGGAATTCCTGATTGATGATGGGGGGGATCTGGTTGGCCTGCTCCACGAGCGGCCAGATGATTTTCCCGCGACGGTCCGTGGCGGATGCGAAGAAACGACGACCGGCGTCCTCCGGTTAAAGGCGCTGGAGAAGGAAGGGCGGCTGCGTTTTCCGATGGTCGCTGTCAATGATGCCCTGTGCAAATCGCTCTTCGATAACCGTTACGGCACGGGACAGTCGGTATGGGACGGCATCAACCGCACCACGAATCTGGTGGTCGCCGGAAAAACGGTGGTGGTGGCCGGCTATGGCTGGTGCGGAAAAGGCGTGGCGATGCGCGCCAAGGGATTGGGAGCCAATGTCATTGTCACAGAAGTGGATCCCGTCAAGGCGATTGAGGCGCACATGGATGGATTCCATGTGATGCCGATGGAACAGGCGGTGAAACGGGCCGATTTTCTGGTCACCGTGACGGGCAATGCCAAGGTTGTGACCACGGAACATTTTCAGTCAATGAAAGACGGAGCCATCCTGGCCAATGCCGGCCATTTTGACGTGGAAGTGGATATCCGGGCGCTGGAAGCGCTGGCGATTCGCAAGCGGCGTGTCCGGCACCAGATTGACGAATATCAGATGGCGGATGGCCGCAAATTGTATTTGCTGGCGGAAGGGCGTTTGGTCAACCTTGCGGCGGGGGACGGGCACCCTGCTGAAATCATGGATATGTCCTTTGCGCTTCAGGCCTTGTCGCTGCTATGGCTGAAGGAAGGAAGAGGCACGGCAATCGATGTCACGGCTCCCAAAGTCCTGCCTGTTCCGAAGGAAATTGATCGGCAAGTGGCCTATTTAAAACTGGAGAGCCTGGGCATTCAGATCGATCGGTTGTCGGAAGAACAGCAAGCGTATTTGTCCAGTTGGCGTCAGGAACCATAACTGTAAAAAAGATCCTGCTCATCGAGGCAGGATTTTTTTTGTGCGTAGCGAATATGTAGAACCAAGTGGAGGAAAGTGGTGGATAGTGGGGCCTTGTGGTGGGAAAGTGGGTGAGCGGGTGTGTTGATGGGCGAGTATTATCACAGCATTGATGCGAAGGGCAGGTTGATTATTCCTGCGAAATTTCGCGAAGAGTTGGGCGAAACCTTTGTCATCACCCGCGGACTGGATCGCTGTCTGTTTGTTTTCCCACCCCATGAATGGCAGCAAATTGAAAGCAAGTTGAAAAGCCTCTCCTTCACAAGTGCAGATGTGCGCGCTTTCACGCGGTTTTTCTTTTCAGGCGCGATGGAATGCGAGCTCGACAAACAGGGGCGAGTGAACCTGCCGCCAACCCTGCGCGAGTATGCGCAGCTTGAAAAAGACTGCGCGATCATCGGTGTTTCCACGCGTGTGGAAATATGGAGCCAACCTGTTTGGGAAAGCTATTTTCAGCAATCAGCGGGCAGCTTCAGTGAGATTGCTGAAAAGCTGGAGCTTCATTTCTAGTCATGAAAAGGTGGTCGTGCAGGAATTGGAACATGTGTCAGTGTTGCTGCATGAAGCGGTAGACAGATTGGTGACATCTCCGGAAGGAATTTATGTCGATTGCACACTGGGTGCCGGAGGACACAGCGAAGCGATTGTGAAGCGCCTGCAGGGAACGGGCAGATTGATCGCGCTGGATCAGGATGAAGAAGCGATACGAATCGCCAGCCGGCGTTTATCCCCATATATGAACCGAATCAACCTGGTCAAGAGCAACTTCAGGGATCTCGGGTACGTGTTGGACAAGATGGGGATTGGCCAGGTGGACGGCTTTTTATTTGACTTGGGTCTTTCTTCCATGCAGGTGGACACCTCTGAGCGAGGCTTCAGCTATCATCACGATGAACGTCTGGATATGCGCATGGATCGCCGGCAGCAACTGACGGCCTTTGAAGTGGTAAACGATTGGCCTGAGTCACGGCTGCGGGAGATCATATCACGATATGGGGAGGAGCGTTTTGCGCGGCAAATCGCCCGGCGCATTGTCAGCCAGCGGGAGAAGGGACCGATTGAGACGACCGGCGAACTGGCCGAGCTGGTCAAGGAGGCGATCCCGGCAGCGGCCAGGCGAACGGGTCCGCATCCTGCTCGCCGTACCTTTCAGGCGATCCGGATTGCGGTCAATGACGAACTGAGGGCCTTTTCTGAGGCGTTGACACAAACGTTGGATCGGTTGCGGCCAGGCGGACGGATTGCTGTGATCACCTTCCATTCCCTGGAAGATCGCATTTGCAAACAGCAGTTTTCGGAATGGGCAAAAGGGTGTATCTGCCCTCCCTCTTTTCCCGTATGCAAGTGCGGGCGGCAACCGCGCGTACGCCTGGTTACCCGGAGGCCGGTTCAGCCGACGGAAGATGAAGTCCGTCACAACCCGCGAGCACGTTCCGCGAAATTGCGAGTGGCAGAAAAAATTTAAAAAATAAAGGGTGGAGACAGGGATGACGAGAGGGAATTTGGCCGTACGACCAGTGCCACGGAAAAAGGTTGTCAAACGGACCCGGGTCGTGCGGACGGGGCTTTCCATCGGCGAAAAGTTGTTTTATCTCGCTTGTTTGAGCCTTTGCATTGGTGTTGCCGCATATTTGATCACCCAATACACCGTTTTGGCGTCCGTCAATTATCAGGTGCAGGATTTGCGGAAACAGATCCAACAGGAAAAAGAACAGGTTCTCCAATTGCAAATGGAGCTGGCGAAAAACAGCACGCCCGAGAAAATTATCGGCAAGGCTGAACAAATGGGAATGTCTGTCGATGAAAAGCGTCTGATCATTTTATCCAAAGAGTGAAAGAGAGTGCAGACGAATGAATCGCATGCAACGGATCGGCCTGCGTACCCTTTTGCTGGGGCTGATATTCAGCCTGTTGTTCGCTGGGTTGCTGATCCGGATTTTTTGGCTTCAAGCCGTGGACGCCGCCTGGTTGCAGGAGAAGGCAACCCTCGTCTGGAACCGCAACGAAGTCATCCGGCCCGTGCGAGGGAAAATTTATGATCGCCATGGCGAAGCGCTTGCCTACGACGCGCCTGCTTATACGGTTGTTGCTACCTTGTCCAAGAAAGATCCGAATCACATTGAGGATCCCAAAGAGGTTGCCAAGGCCTTATCGCCGGTACTGGATACTTCCACGGATATCCTGTACAAGCAGCTGAACAAAGATGCGTATCAGGTGGAACTTCGCCAAGGCGGGTGGAAAGTGGACGCCGAGAAAGCAAAAGCGATTGAGGCGTTGGAATTAAAAGGGATCCATCTGATGGAGGAGACCAGGCGGTTTTATCCCAATAAAGAACTGGCTGCCCACCTTCTCGGCTATGTGGATTTGGAAGGAAAGGCGAAAATGGGCTTGGAGCTGTCGATGGATGAATGGCTTCGGGGCAAAGAAGGGAAAAACCGTTTTGTCAAGGATGCCCGGGGGATTCCTCTGCCGAATGGCGAACTGGAATACATACCGGCGGAGGATGGCGCGGATGTCTATTTGACCATCGATCGGACAATCCAGAGTTTTGTCGAGCAGGCGCTGGACCGCGCGCAAAGAGAGTATCGGCCGAAACGGATGGTCGCGATTGTGTCCGACCCGAACAGCGGGGAGATATTGGCCATGTCCGTTCGCCCCGGCTTCGATCCGAATCAGTACTGGAAGATCGAAAACTATAGCAACTATGCGGTCAGCTACCCCTTTGAGCCCGGTTCCACGTTTAAGATTATCACGCTGGCGGCAGCCATTGAGGAAGGTCTTTTCCGGCCAGGGGAAAAGTATCTGTCCGGCACTTACAGGGTGCCAGGCTCGAGGATTCCGGTTCGGGACCACAACGCTGGTCGCGGCTGGGGGACGATCACGTTTTTGGAGGGCGTGCAAAAATCCAGCAATGTGTTGTTTGCCAAGCTGGGGGTTGAACGGCTCGGCAAGGAACGGCTGATTCGTTACATTCAACAGTTTGGTTTTACAAAAAAGACCGGCATTGAATTGCCCGGCGAGGTGATCGGCCGAGTGCCGCCGATCTCGGAGCAAATTGCGCCTCGTGATGTGGCCGCCATTTCCTTTGGCCAGGCGGTTTCCGTTACGCCGATCCAGCAGGTTGCCGCTGTAGGGGCGGTTGCCAATGGCGGCAAGGTCCTGCCCATGACGATTGTCAAGCAGGTGAAAAAGAAGGATGGCACTGTTGTGTATGAGGGACCCAAGTCGGAAGGAAAACAGGTGATCAGCGAGGAAACCTCGCGTCAGGTCCGCGAAATTCTCGAGACGGTCGTTTCCGAGGGCAGCGGGCAGGCTGCTTACCTGGAAGGGTACCGGGTGGCAGGGAAAACGGGTACGGCGCAGAAATTCGACGAAAAAACGGGACGGCTGATCAAGGGCGAGTATATTGCCTCGTTTATCGGTTTTGCGCCTGCCGATCAACCGAAAGTGCTGGTTTATGTGGCGCTGGATGCGCCGCAGGAGGGACATTACGGGGGAACGGTGGCTGCGCCGGTCTTCCAGGACATTATGCGCAATACGTTGCATTATCTGCGCGTTCCGACGGAGTGATGCATCGTTCTAACCTTGTACACCGGCGAATACAGTAGTGTACAAGGGGGGAGTCCGATGCGAATCTCGCAATCCTTGATCAGCCGGCGCCTGTTCATCTGCCTCGTTGCGGCGTTGCTCCTGTTTTCCGTGTTAATCGGACGACTGGCTTATGTCCAATTGATTCGAGGGGAATGGTTGACGGAAAAGGCGCATCAGTTATGGAACCGGGAAATCCCCTTTGAGCCGATGCGGGGACGGATTTTGGATCGCAATGGGGAGGTGCTGGCCGATAACGTGAGCGCCCCCTCCGTGCTGGCGATTCCTGCACAAATCAAGGAACCGAAAAAGGTGGCGGCCGCCCTGGGAGAAGTGCTGGGAATGGAGGAAGAGCGTCTTTATCAGCTGCTGACGAAGCGGCAGTTGATGGTGCGAATCGTCCCGGAAGGCAGGCGCATCAGTCCGGAAAAGGCGCAGCAAGTGAGGGCGTTGAAACTTCCCGGCATCGTCATCGCCGAAGACAGCAAGCGATACTACCCGCATGGCACGTTCGCCTCCCATGTGTTGGGCTTCACTGGTGTCGACAATCAAGGCTTGGCGGGCCTGGAGTATGCATATGATGAGTTGTTGCGGGGAACAAAGGGGAGCATTTCGTTTTTAGCGGATGCCCGTGGACGTGAAATTCCCGATCAGGATGAGGGATACCATCCGCCAAAAGACGGGTACGATCTCATTCTCACGCTGGATCAGTCGATTCAATCCTTTATCGAACGGGAATTGGATCAAGCCATGCTGCAGTATGACGCCGATCATGCCCTGGCCATTGCCATGAATCCTAATACCGGTGAGATCCTGGGAATGGCCAGCCGGCCCCATTATCATCCTGGCGAGTTCCAGCGATACCCGCAAGAGGTGTACAACCGCGTGCTGCCCATCTGGATGGCGTATGAGCCAGGCTCCACATTCAAAATCATCACGCTGGCGGCCGCCCTTGAGGAGCACAAGTTGAATCTTGACGAATCCTTTTTCGATCCCGGCTATGCGGTTGTGGCTGGCGTGAGAATCCGGTGCTGGAAGGCGGGAGGACATGGCCATCAATCGTTTCTGGAAGTGGTGGAAAACTCTTGTAACCCCGGATTCATTGAAATCGGCCAGCGGCTCGGAAAAGATCTGCTTTTCAAATACATCCGTGATTTTGGTTTTGGCAGCAAGACAGGGATTGATTTAAACGGAGAAGCCTCAGGCATCCTCTTTCCGCTGGAACGCGTCGGTCCGGTCGAGCTGGCCACGACCTCTTTCGGCCAAGGGGTTTCCGTGACGCCTATCCAGCAAGTCAGCGCCGTCGCGGCTGCCATCAACGGAGGTCGGCTGATGAAACCCCATATCGCCAAACAAATCCAAGATCCGGAAACGGGCGAAGTCATTCAGCGTTTTGAACCAGAATTCATCCGGCAGGTGATCTCTCCGGAAACATCCGAAAAAGTGCGGATGGCACTGGAGAGTGTCGTCGCCAAAGGAACAGGGAGCAATGCCTTTATTGACGGCTACCGGGTAGGCGGGAAAACAGGGACGGCACAAAAGGTGGGAGCCGGGGGACAGTACTTGCAAAACAATCACATTGTCTCCTTTATGGGTTTTGCCCCGGCGGATGATCCGCAAATTGTCGTCTATGTCGCAGTAGACAATCCGAAGGGGATCCAGTTTGGGGGTGTGGTGGCGGCTCCGATCGTGCGAAACATCTTGGAAGACAGCCTGCATTACCTGCGCGTCCAGCCGCGGAAGGAGCAGATTCGGAAAGAACGGCGTCCAAATGAGCAGCCGTTGGTCGAGGTGCCTGATTTGATCGGGGCTAGTGTCCAGGAGTTGCAATTGAGTCAATTTGGCTTTCGTTTGGAGACCTACGGAGAAGGGGATACCGTCATCAATCAGGCGCCAAAGGCAGGGGTGAAAGTGGCTCCGTATGCGACGATACGGGTCTACTTGGGAGACGGAAAGAGAGATGACAAATGAGCGCCATCGGTCTACAATGGAGGAGGAACGGTTGCTTCCCACAATGCCGTTGGCTTGTGGGATTCTTTCTTGATGATTTTATATTTGGTATAAAGTGAATCTTTCTCGATATGTTGATTAGAAAGAGGGCCGGGAGGTTTATAATGAGGATAAGGGGGCATCGCTCATGCAGCTTTCAGATGTACAGGAACTGCTGGTGACAGCAGACATCCGTGGCCAGGCGACGACGACCTTTTCCGGAATCCAAGCCGATTCGCGGAAGGTGGTCCCGGGAGATTTGTTCATCTGCTTGCCCGGGTATACCGTGGATGGCCACGATTTTGCTGCTCAAGCCGTTGAGCGAGGTGCAGTGGCCCTGCTCGTAGAGCGGTTTCTGCCAATCGCCGTTCCCCAAGTCCGCGTCCGAGATGCCCGGCGTGCGATGGCCATCGTGGCCAGCCATTTTTTTGGCCTTCCGACGCAAGAGATGAAGTTGATCGGAGTGACGGGCACCAACGGAAAGACGACGATTACCTATCTTTTAGAGAAAATTTTTGCCGATGCCGGCTACAAAACCGGTCTTGTCGGCACGATCCGGCATAAGGTGGGTGAGCAGTGGCTTCCGTCTCGCAACACGACCCCGGATGTGCTGGAATTGCAGTCCATGTTCCGTCAAATGGCCGATTTGGGGACGGAGTATGTGATCATGGAGGTCTCATCGCATGCGCTGGAATTGGGGCGTGTTCGGGGAAGCCTTTTTCGTACGGCCGTATTTACCAATCTGACCCAGGATCATCTGGATTTTCATGAGAGCATGGAACAGTATTGGTTTGCCAAATCACTATTGTTTTCCGGCCTTGGAAACAGTTATGGGAAGATGCGCCAGTATGCTGTGCTGAATGCCGATGATCCGTCCGCTCTTCGGTTGGCCCGCGTGACGGCCCATCCGGTCATTACCTACGGCATCCACCATGAGTCCGATGTCCAAGCGGTGGGAATCGATTTGCGCCCCGAAGGGACGACCGTGGATGTAAATACCTACCGGGGAAGCGTTCGGCTGCACCTGAAGATGGTGGGGCTCTTTAATGTGTACAATGCCTTGGCCGCTCTTGCGGCAGCGATGCTGGAAGGATTGGAGCTCCATCAAATCCGGGACAGCCTTGAGCAGATGCCTGGCGTCCCGGGGCGTTTTGAACGGATTGAAGAGGGTCAGGATGTGCATGTGATCGTCGATTATGCCCATACGCCGGACAGCCTGGAGAACGTGCTGAAGGCGATTCGCGGCTTTGCCAAGGGGCGCGTGCTATGTGTCGTCGGATGTGGCGGCGATCGCGATCGCGGCAAACGCCCGCAAATGGCCCGTGTGGCGGTTGACTACAGCGATTTGGCCATTTTTACTTCAGATAATCCCCGCTCCGAAGATCCTGAGAACATCTTGGATGAGATGGAGGCCGGCGTGCAGGAAGAACCTCAGCGTTGGCTCCGGGTGGCGGATCGCCGGGAAGCGATTTTTGAAGCCATCCGGCGAGCCAGGCCTGGCGATACCGTCCTGATTGCAGGGAAGGGTCATGAAACATACCAGATCATCGGCCAGCAGATGCTGCCTTTTGATGATCGGGAAGTGGCCAGAGAGGCGCTTCGTGAGCGAAGCAAGTCGGGAGAGATGTTATGAAACGGCAGATACAGCATGTTCTCAAGATGGTGGACGGATCTTGGCTGGGAAGCAGTGAGGATTTGTCGAGGATGTGTAACGGCGTGGCGACAGACAGCCGTCAGGTTGTTCCGGGAAACTTGTTTGTCCCATTGCAGGGCGAACGCTTTGACGGCTGCCAATTTGTGCCGGAGGCTTTGGCCAAGGGAGCGGTTGCCTGCTTGTACCCCAAAGATCGGCCGCTTCCGCCGGAACTGACGCCGGGGACCGCCCTGCCGCTGATCTTGGTGGATGATCCCTTGACTGCGCTGCAACGGATGGCAGCATGTTACCGGCGGGAGCTGGCCGTCAAAGTGGTCGCCGTGACGGGAAGCAATGGCAAGACGACGACCAAAGACCTCGTTTCTGCCGTCCTTTCGCAAGGCTACAAAGTGCACAAGACAAAGGGAAACCTGAACAATCACATCGGGCTGCCGATGACGCTGTTGGAGTTGCAGGAAGAGACAGAAGTGGCCGTCGTGGAAATGGGAATGAACCATCCTGGGGAAATCGCCCTGCTTTCCCGTCTGGCCCGGCCCGACATCGGTATTATTACCAATATTGGCGATGCGCACCTGCAGTATCTCGGTTCACGCGAGGGGATTGCAGCGGCCAAAATGGAGATCATCGAGGGGATGGATGCGGCCGGCGTGTTGCTCGTCAATGGCGATGAACCGCTATTGGACAAGATTCCGTACCCTGGTTCCATCCTTCGTTTCGGTTTTCGCTCCGACAACGACCTTTACCCCCTGTTTATCGAACGGGAAGGCCTTCGGCAAACGCGCTTTACCACGAACCGTACGCGGAAGATGCTGACGGTACCGGTGATCGGGCGCCATATGATCATGAATGCATTGGCGGCGGTGCTCTGCGGTTTGCAATTGGGCCTTGCCGAAGAGGCCATCGCGCAGGGGCTGTCGTCCGCCGAACTGAGCGGGATGCGCATGGAGGTGCAGGAAGGGCCCAATGGCATGCATATCCTGATGGACGCCTACAACGCCAGTCCAACATCCATGCGGGCAGCGCTTGAACTGTTGCGGGAATTGGATGGTTGTTCCGCCAAGGTGGCTTTGCTCGGGGACATTCTGGAATTGGGTGAGCAGGAAGAGCGGCTTCACCGCCAACTGGCTGAGCATTTGTCGCCCGATTGGTTGGATGCCCTCGTGGTGTACGGCTCCCGTGCCCGCTGGATAGCTGATGAAGCGCTTCGGCTGGGGTTCCCTGGTTCGCGGGTTTTTCAATTTGCTGATCTAGGCGCGGCCGTTCAGGCGTTAAGGAAATGGGCGAAGCCGGGAACGCTGCTTTTGGTAAAGGCCTCACGCGGGATGCGCATGGAGAAGATCATCGACATGTTGCGAGGGGATACCTGATGGAAATTAGACCCTTAATTTTGACCGTCTTTGCGGCATTCATGCTGGCAGTTTTCCTTTCGCCCTTGATGATCCCGCTCCTGCGGCGGCTGAAATTTGGCCAATACATACGGGAAGACGGGCCAAAGGGGCATCAGAAAAAAGCAGGCACGCCGACCATGGGCGGGCTGATGATCATGCTGCCGGCGGTACTGGCCACGTTTCTCTTTGCCGATTTTACGCCCACACTCAGCCTGTTATTGTTATCCATGCTGGGTTACGGACTGATAGGTTTTTTGGACGATTTTATCAAGGTAGTGATGAAGCGTAATTTGGGCCTGACCGCAACGCAAAAACTTTTTTTGCAGTTGCTTCTGGCTTTATCCATGTATTTGCTGCTGCAAAGGATGGATCATCCGTTTACCGTTTCTGTCCCCGGCACGCAGTGGGAAATCAATCTGGGCTGGTCCTACTTTCTGCTGCTGGTCCTGATTAACCTTGCGACGACCAATGCGGTCAACCTGACCGATGGATTGGACGGGTTGCTGGCAGGTACGGCTGGCATCGCTTTTGCCACCTATGGGATCATTGCCTGGGTCTACATGAAGCCGGAGATCGCCTTGTTCAGTTGTGCGATGATGGGTGCGGTTTTGGGCTTCCTCGTGTTTAACGCCCATCCCGCCAAAGTCTTTATGGGGGATACAGGTTCGCTGGCCATTGGTGGCGCCTTGGCAGCCATTGCGATCATGACGAAGACGGAGTTGCTGTTGATCGTCATCGGCGGGGTGTTTGTGATTGAGGCCTTATCCGTCATCATCCAGGTGATTTCATACAAGACGCGCAAAAAGCGGGTGTTCAAGATGAGCCCGATCCATCACCACTTTGAATTATCCGGATGGTCGGAGTGGCGGGTGGTGGTCACTTTCTGGTTGATCAGTTTTGTCTTTGCAGGAGTTGGCCTTTATCTGGGAGTGTTGGTATAGATGCGGCGTTATGGTCGAAGCTGGTTTCGCGGCAAAAGGGTGGTTGTCATTGGACTGGCCAAAAGCGGACTGGCCGCCGCCTGCCTGCTTTGGGAACTGGGCGCACAAGTGACGGTGAATGACCGGCAAGAGGCCTGGCAAATTCCGCCGGAAGCCAAGCGGAAGTTGGAAGAGCGGGGAATCGTTTGTCGGTGGGGCGGCCATCCTGACGATTTGATCGATCCGGGCGTCGATTTGGTGGTCAAAAATCCGGGCATCCCGTACCGGATTCTTCCAATCCAGCAGGCGATAAAGTATCAGATTCCTGTCATCACCGAAGTAGAGCTGGGATGGCAGTGGACGGTTTCGCCGATGATCGGCATCACCGGTTCGAACGGGAAAACCACAACCACTTCGTTGATTGGCGAGATGTTTCGTCAAGCGGAACGAAAGGCTCATGTTGTGGGAAATATCGGGATGGTGATGTCCGAAGTTGCGTTTCATTCCCGGCCAGACGAGACGCTGGTGGTGGAACTGAGCAGTTTCCAATTGCTGGGGACGCTGGATTTTCGGCCTGATGTCGCTGTTTTGACCAATATTTATCCCGCTCACTTGGATTATCACGGGACGCTGGAAGAATACACGCGTGCCAAGTTGAAGTTGTTTGCCAATCAAAGGGCGGATGATGTGGCTGTATTGAACGCCGATCAGGAGGTCAGTGTTCGTCTGGCGCCGGAAATTGGCGCCCAAATTTGGTGGTTCAGCATCCGATCTGCGGTCTCACCCGGCGTGTATTTGGAAGACGGGGAGGTTTATTGGCAGCCGCCCGACGGACAACGCAGGCGCCTGTTTTCCCGGAGTGACGTGGCGCTGAAAGGGGATCATAACCTCGAAAATCTGCTGGCCGCCTCTTGTGCCGCTGTGGCTTACGGGCTGCCGGTTGAGGCTGTTCGACGCGTCGCAAGCACCTTTACAGGCGTTGAACACCGGTTGGAATTTGTCCGGAAGGTGAACGGTGTCGCCTATTACAACGATTCAAAGGCGACCAATACCACCGCGGCCATCACCGCTTTGCGTTCTTTCAAGGAAGGGATTACCTGGATTGCAGGCGGATTGGATCGCGGCCATTCCTTTGATGAGATGATCCCGATTGTGCAAAAACATGTCAAAAGGGTCATCGCTTATGGAGAAACCTCGGAGCGGATCATTGAGATGTGCCGGCGGGCAGGTGTCAGTCTTTGTTCAACGGTTGGCAGTGTTGAGGAAGCGGTCGATTTGGCAGCCGTGATCACCCCTCCGGGCGACGTGGTGCTGCTTTCACCGGCATGCGCAAGTTGGGATATGTACCGTTCCTTTGAAGAACGCGGGAATATCTTCAAACAAGCCGTGCATAAGCTCTAGTAGTTTCCCAGGCGGGACATGTCTGTGAAAGCGGGGTGGGGATCATGGCAGGCCGCAAAAAAGCACCTGATTTTTTGTTAATGGCCAGCGTATTGGGCCTTCTGGCTATCGGCGTGATCATGGTGTACAGTTCCAGCGCCATCTTGTCGGAATACCAGTTTGGCGACTCTTTTTATTACGTCAAGCGACAATTATTGTTTGCGATTTTAGGGGTCGCGGCCATGTATACGATGATGAACATCGATTACTGGGTCTGGAAGCGCTGGGCCGGCTGGCTTTTGTTGATTTGTTTCTTGCTGCTTCTTGTGGTTTTGGTTCCTGGGGTTGGCCTGGTTCGCGGAGGAGCGCGAAGCTGGCTGGGGGTGGGAGCCTTTAGCATTCAGCCGGCGGAGTTTGTCAAGCTGGGCCTGATCCTGTTCCTGGCCAAGATGTTGTCGGATAGACCGGAATGGATTCCCAGTTTTTTTCGCGGCATGGTTCCCGCATTGCTCTTGTCGGGATTGGCTTTTGCTTTGGTGATGATGCAGCCCGATCTGGGCACGGGGACGGTCTTGATGGGGACAACCGTGGTGATCCTGTTTGCTGCCGGAAGCCGGCTCGCGCATCTTGGCGGACTGGCGGTTTTGGGCGTTGCTGCCTTTATCGCCTTAATTGCTGCGGCGCCATATCGCATGCAACGGATCATCGCCTTTCTGGACCCGTGGCAGGATCCGCTCGGTTCAGGCTATCAGCTGCTTCAATCGCTTTATGCGATTGGCCCAGGCGGACTGATGGGACTGGGTCTGGGGAAGAGCATTCAAAAATTTGGCTATCTGCCAGAGCCGCAAACCGATTTCATTTTCTCCATCCTGGCCGAAGAACTCGGTTTTATTGGCGGAGCGCTGGTTCTCCTGTTGTTTGCCGTTTTAGCCTGGCGGGGGATTCGCGTGGCGATGTATGCGCCCGATTTTTTCGGGAGCTTGGTGGCGATTGGGATCATTTCGATGATCATGATTCAGGTGGTGATCAACATCGGCGTCGTGACCGGTCTTTTTCCTGTGACCGGAATTACACTGCCATTCTTGAGTTACGGCGGTTCTTCCTTGACGATTGTGTTGACGGCGGTCGGACTTCTCTTGAATATTTCCCGGCATGCGCAGCCTTTTCCAATCCGCAAGTAATGGCTTTTTTAACGCGGCTGTTCAGAGAAAAATCGCTTGCCGGGTGGAAGGGTAAAGGTGTGATGTTGTGATGAAGCTGGTCTTATCCGGGGGCGGGACGGGTGGACATGTCTACCCTGCCCTGGCAGTGGCGCAAGAATGGCTGCGGCAATCTCCCGAGAATCAAATCCTGTACATCGGAACGGAAAAGGGCTTGGAGAACGCCATTGTCAAAAAGGCGGGCTTGCCCTTCGAAACAATTGATGTTCAAGGGTTCAAACGTTCACTCAGTCTATATAATCTGCAAACCATCCAGCGCTTCGTGCGGGGTGTGCGTGATGCGAAGCGTCTTTTGCGTTCGTTCCGTCCTGATGTGGTACTCGGAACAGGTGGATATGTGGCTGGCCCGGTCTTGTACGCAGCCCACCGGTTGAAGATCCCGATCGCCATTCATGAACAAAATGTGGTACCAGGCTTGACCAACCGCTTTTTGTCGCGGTATGCCGATCTCATTGCGCTCAGTTTTGCCGAAACGGAGCGACATTTTCGCAAGTCGGCCAACCTCTTATTGACCGGGAATCCACGAGCCTCTGAGGTGGTGCAAGCTGATCCCCGGAAAGGATGGGCTTCTTTATCACTGCCCCCCGGAACCAGACTGGTTCTGGTGGTCGGCGGCAGCCGTGGGGCCAAAGCGATCAATGAGACTTTTTTGGCCATGATTCCGCAACTGGCCGCCTTGCCCGACGTTCATTTTGTGTATGTGACAGGGGAAGTGCATTATGAGACCATTCGCCGGCAGGCGGAGCAGCAATTGTCCCTGAACCCTTCTGTCCGCAAGAAACTGACCATCCTTCCGTTTCTCGACAATATGCCTGAAGTGCTGGCGGCCGCGATTTTGGTTGTCAGCCGCGCCGGTGCCACGATGCTGTCCGAGATTACGGCGTTGGGGCTGCCGTCGATCCTCATTCCCTCGCCCTATGTGACCAACAATCACCAGGAGAAAAATGCACGCTGGCTGACGGACTCTGGCGCCTCTGTCATGATCCGGGAAAAGGACCTATCTGCCCAGCTGCTCTTTGAGGAACTGGCCGGATTGCTTCATCACCCGGAACGCCTTCAGGCGATGGGGCGTTCGGCGAAAAAACTGGGACATCCCGATGCTTGTCAAAAGCTCTGCCGTACCCTGATCGAGATCGCCCGGCGGTAGGCAGGTGTCACAGATTTCCGCTCCCGCATACTATAACTCAGCACGATGCCTCTGACCTTGTGTGTGACCTGTCCGTTGCACTCCTATAATAACCACCGGCAGGAGGTAAGTGTTCCATGCACGAATTGGCGATGCAACTGAAAAAAGCGGAGATAGGCCTCGTGTTGGAAAAGGAACCGATGGCCAACCATACGACCTGGAAGGTGGGCGGTCCAGCAGACATTTACGTCGTCCCAACCAGTCAGGCAAAGCTGGCCGAGGCCATGAAGTATATTCGCGAGGCGGCTGTCCCCTGGTTTGTGATTGGCCGGGGTTCCAACTTGCTGGTTCGTGATGGAGGGATTCGAGGGGTTGTTGTCTCTCTTGACCAGCTCAACAAGATCCGGTTTGAGGGCCATCGGGTGATTGCGGAAGGGGGATGCTCCCTGGTCCGGCTGTCCGTCCTTTCGGCACAGAAAGGCCTGAGCGGTTTGGAGTTTGCCGGTGGGATACCTGGCAGTGTGGGTGGGGCTGTCTTTATGAATGCCGGCGCTCACGGGTCAGATGTATCGCGGGTGTTGGAGGCAGTTACAGTGCTGTACGAGGATGGCCAAGTGCGTTATACCCGGGAAGAGATGGGGTTTGCCTATCGCACATCCCGCCTGCAAAAGGAACGGGGTATTGTCAGTGAAGCCATCTTCCACCTTCAGCCCCTTGATCGCACCGTCATCATGGAAAAGATGCGGAAATACCGTCAGAAACGGCTTGCCACCCAACCATTGAACATGCCGTGCGCAGGCAGTGTTTTCCGCAACCCGGAAGGGGATTATGCTGCCCGCTTGATTGAGGCGGCTGGCCTCAAAGGGGCGACCATGGGTGGGGCCAAGATTTCCAATGTTCACGCCAACTTTATCGTAAATACAGGAAACGCCACCGCAAAGGATGTACTTTCGTTGATTGCTTATTGCCAGGAAGTGGTGTACGAACAATTTGGGGTTCGCTTGAAGACGGAGGTGCAGATCGCGGGGGAGGATTGAGGAGCGGGGGTGAGACATTGGAGTTTGTCATTCACGGGGGAACACCTCTCAGCGGTTCGGTGCGCGTTCACGGCGCAAAAAACGCAGCATTGCCGATTCTGGCAGCCTCTGTATTGGCCAGTGGCGAATACGTTCTGCATGATTTTCCTCAGTTGACAGATATCGCCACGATGTTGCAGATTTTGGAATCTTTGGGTATCCGTAACAAACAGGAAGGCAGGCACGTCATTCTGGATACGCGCTCGCTCTCCTCATCGGTCGTGCCGGAATCCCTGATGAGCCAAATGCGTTCCTCGATTTTTCTCATGGGACCGCTCTTGGCGCGGTTTGGCGAGGTGACCGTTTCCCGGCCTGGAGGATGTGCCATTGGGGAACGCCGCATTGACCTGCATTTGGACGGTTTGGAAAGGATGGGAGCTGAAATCAGGCAGCAAAACGGCCGTCTGGTTTGCCGTGCGCCGCGCCTGTATGGCACAACCATTTACCTGGATTATCCGAGCGTGGGCGCCACGGAAAACCTGATGATGGCTGCGGCGCTGGCAGAAGGTGAAACGGTGATCCACCATGCCGCCAAAGAGCCTGAGATCGTGGACTTGCAAAATTTTCTCAATGCGATGGGGGCCAGGATCAGGGGGGCAGGGACGGATACCATCTTCATACAGGGGGTCAAAAAGCTTAGAACGGCTGAATACACGGTGATGCCGGATCGGATCGTTGCCGGCACGTTGATGGTGGCTGGCGCCATGACCTGTGGAGAAGTGGTTCTGGAAAATGTCATCCCTGATCACGTGCGGATTCTGATCGAGCTGCTGCAGCAGGCCGGGTGCCAGGTCAGAGAGGGGAATGACGCGTTATACGTCAAAGGGGCTGGAAGACCGAAGGCGATCAAGAAAGTCACCACCTCTCCGTTTCCCGGTTTCCCGACCGACATGCAGGCACAAATGATGGCCTTTCTAAGCATCGCCGACGGCGTCAGCATTCTCAAGGAAACGGTATTTGACGCCCGTTTTCGGCATGTCAACGAACTGAACCGGATGGGCGCCTCGATCTATGTGGACTTGAACACAGCTTTCATACGCGGCGTCAAACAACTGACCGGAGCGGTGGTGGAAGCCTCCGATTTGCGGGCCGGAGCCGCATTGGTTCTGGCAGGACTGGTGGCTGAAGGAGTCACCAGGGTACAACAGATTCATCACATTGACCGTGGTTATGAACGGATAGAAGAGATGCTGCAGCCGTTGGGAGCAAAGATTTCGCGAAAAACGGTAGATTGAAAGAAAAGAAGCGGTGTATAATAAAATAGATGTACATCGCTTCTTTGCGTATTGTGGTGTCGTGCTTTTATGGTTTCTCTGGCATTGAAACGGAGTACAAGGATAATTCAAGGAGTTTAAAAGAACGATCATGAATGAATTGTTGCCCTATCGGCCGAAGCGACCCCGAATGACATCTAATCGAGGGATGATCCTGTTCATCATTCTTTTTTTTATTCTCCTGTTGTGCATTCTTTACTTCCAATCGCCGATCTCCCGGATACAGGCCGTTGAGGTGGTCGGCAACCAACTGCTGAAAGCGGAAGAAGTGGTTGAAGCCAGCGGCCTTTACCAAGCCTCGACGATAACCTTGCTGCACAAGCGACAGATCGAAAAACAAATCAAGTCCTTGCCGGAAGTGGCTCATGTTGAGCTGACGTACAAGTTTCCCAATGCGGTGCGCATCCAAATCAAGGAATGGCAACGGATTGGAAACTGGGAGACGCCCGAGGGGCCCTTGGTGGTCCTTGAAAACGGGGCCGTTCTTCAGCATCGTACCTGGCAGGAAAGTTTCAAAGACAAGCCATTTATCCGCGATTGGAAAAATGCCCAACTTCTGCCCAAACTGATCACAGAGTTAAAAAAATTGCCTCCATCCATCCTGGCCCAGATTCATTCCATTCAGCCCCATCCCGATAAAAGCGAGACGGAACAGGTCATCTTGAACATGAAAGACGGATTTGAGGTACATACAACTCTTTCTGAACTGGGAAAGCAACTTCCTTTGTATCCGCAAATTGCCAGATACCTGCGGCAGCAACAGTTGAAGGACGGTGTCCTGCACCTCGATGGAGCGGCCTGGTATCAACTATCTGGAAAGGATGAGATTGCGGATGGAAATGCAGAAAGGGGAAAGGAGCACAACCCAAGAAAAGATCAGCAGTAAAAAGGGGCAGGTTCTCCTGACGTTTGTTTTTTTGCTGCTTGGGGTGCTTTTGGCTTTTCAATATAACCAGGTGACGCTTTCCGAAAAACAACAGGCGCGGCAGGGAGAGCACCGATACGACAATGAGACGGAAATGCAGCTTCAGGAGGAGCTTTTGGCCATCCGTGATGAGAATCGCAAGATGGAAGAGCAGCTTGCTCTCCTGCAGGCGGAGACGGCCAAGATGGAAGAAAATCTTTCCACACATAAAGGAAACATTCAGCTGCTTTATGACGAGTTGGAAAAGATGCGGATGATGGCGGCGTTGGTCCCGGTGACAGGACCCGGTCTGGTGATTGTCCTGAATGACAGTCCCATAGCAAAAGAGGCGGCCCCGGAAGAAAAGGACAATTACCTGGTCCATGTCGAGGATCTGCGTGCCGTCGTCAATGATCTGTTTCTGGCAGGGGCAGAAGCGGTCGCGATCAACGGACAACGGCTCGGCCCCGTATCTTCTTTGCGGTGCATCGGGCCTGTCATTTATGTCAACGGGAAGCAGATGGCGCCGCCGTTTCGGATTGAGGCGATCGGCCCGTCCGATGTGCTGGAGAAGGCGATGAATCTTCCGGGAGGCATCCTTGATGTCCTGAGAACCTGGAACATTGAGGTGAATATGAAAAAGTCCGACAAGCTGGAGCTTCCGGCGATGATCAACGAAGAGCGGGTCACCCCCAACCTGCTCAAAAAGGCCACTTCTGAACGTGAACTTCCTTCAACGAACGCCCCAGAATAGGGAAAAAAGGAGCATCGCAACATGAAATCCAATCAGCGGCTTGCGAATTGGTTGATCTTTTTGATCACGGTCATCGCCGGGATGATGCTGGCCATTCAATTTCAAAGCCATGCTGAGCCGGGAACTGGTGAATCCAGGGACATGATCCTCACATTGCGGAACCAGATACAGGATGAGCGCAGGAAACACCAGGAGTTGCGCAATGAAATCTTTAAATATCAAATGTTGAAAAACCAGTATGAACGAGCAAGCAATGATGAAGAAGAGATCAGTGATGTGATGTATCGGGAGATGGAAGAAGCCCGGCGCCAGGCCGGTTTGACGACGATGGAGGGTCCTGGCCTGATTCTCCTCATCGATGTGCCCCAGTATCGGCGGGAAATCAACGCTTCGCAAGCGAGGCAGGAAGTGTATCAGAAACTGCTGGACAATGATGTCCGGGCGTTGGTTGACGAACTGTATGGCAATGGGGCCAAAGCCATTTCCATTAATGACTATCGCCTTCTCGTCTACTCCACCATCCGGAAAGTAGGAAACAGCATCCAGGTCAATACCCATCCGGTCGCTCTCCCTTTTGAGATTCGCATCATCGGCGATGCAGATACCTTGCTCGCCGCACTCCAGGTGTCAGATATTCCCAATGTTTTCAGAGAAATCGGGCTGGAAATCACCCCTGAGAAAAAAGAGAGGGTGATTGTCCCTCCCTACCAGGAAAAGCAGAATATTCAATACATGAAACGATTGAAAGAGAGTGAGTGATTAAACCATGTGGTTACCCCTTGCTGGGTTGCTGATTGGCATTTTGCTCGGCTTGAGCTCAGATATTCACATTCCGCCCGCATGGAGCCACTATCTGGCGGTGGCGGTGCTTGCCGCTTTGGATACGGTTTTTGGGGGGATGCGGGCCAACCTGGAGGGCACGTTTGATGTCCGCGTGTTTGCCAGCGGCTTTTTCTCTAACACGCTGCTGGCGGCCGGCTTGGCGTTTTTGGGCGAACGGCTTGGGATCGATTTGTATTTGGCGGCGATCTTTGTCTTTGGCGTTCGCCTGTTTAACAATCTTGCGATGATCCGCCGGATCTTGCTCAACCGTTTGTCTGATTGGCGGCCCCATGAAAAAGACAGGAAAAAAATAGTATGAAAAAACGTTTTGGAAAAAAAGGAAATCACCGCGTGTTGTTGAAATAGATCTGGAAGGAGTTTTTCTCCCGCACCTTTGGGTGGCGGTTGGTAGACTTTAGGGAGGTGCCACTGTTTGAACAGCTTGGATTATATTATCTCGCTGGATATCGGTACATCCAAGATACGTGTCATGATCGGCGAGTACCATTCAAATACAGTGCAGGTGATCGGTGTCGGTTCGGCCGAAGCAAATGGGATCAAAAAAGGGGCCATTGTAGATATTGACCAGACGGTTGAATCCATTAAGCAGGCCGTGGCGCAGGCGGAACAGATGGTGGATCTGCGAATCCATGAGGTGTATGTCGGCATTTCCGGCAATCACATCGAATTGCTTCCCGGCCATGGCGTGGTTGCCGTCTCGAACGAAGACCGGGAAATCGGCGAAGCGGACATTGAGCGGGTCCTGCAAGCTTCCAGGGTGATTGCATTGCCGCCGGATCGGGAAATTATTGACATCGTGCCTAATGAATTTATCGTCGATGGTCTGCGGGATATTCGCGATCCACGGGGCATGATCGGCGTTCGTCTGGAAGTGGAAGCCACGATCATCACGGGTTCCAAAACCTGGTTACATAATCTCCATCGCTGTATCGAACGTGCCGGGCTGCAGGTCGGCGGATATGTGTTGATGCCGTTGGCCGCAGCAGAGATTGCACTTTCTGCGGATGAAAAAAAGCTGGGCGTGATTCTGCTGGATTTGGGCGCTGGCTCAACGGATATTGCCGTTTTCGAAAACGGCGGTTTGACCAGGACCAGTGTGCTGCCCATCGGCGGGGAGTATATTACCAACGATATCGCCATCGGACTGCGCACGCAGACGGAGGTTGCCGAACGCATCAAACTGACGCATGGACATGCCCTGATCGCTGCCGCCAGCGATGCGGAGGTGTTCCAAGTTCCGCGCATCGGCAGCCAATCCGAAGAAGAATTCAATCAAACCGACCTGGCCCATATCATCGAACCGCGTGTTGAAGAAATTTTTTACCTGATTCGGCAGGAGGTTCAACGGCTCACGGAAAAGGAGCCGGCAGGCGGCTATGTCCTGATCGGGGGTGTGGTATCGCTTCCGGGATTACGGGAAGTGGCGGAAGCTGTCTTAAAAAATACGGTGCGGATTGCCCAGCCGCAATTTGTTGGCCTCCGGGATCCGGCATACGTGAATGGAGCCGGGATGATCCTTTACGTGGCAAAACGTCATTACCGGACTTCCGGGGTCGTTCCTGTGGAGAGCAAGACCAAACCGAACAGCAAGAAGAAGGGGGCTCGAAAGGGGTCGCCCTTTGAAAGAGTAAAGAATTGGCTGAGTGAATTTATCTGATCTTTATGCGACAAATGAGAGGGATTACGACAAAGGAGAGGGAGGCGCAAAGATGCTGGAGTTTGAGATGGATTTCCAATCGCTGGCCCAGATAAAAGTCATTGGCGTCGGCGGCGGCGGGAGCAATGCCGTCAACCGGATGATCGAGGCCGGGGTGAAAGGGGTCGAATTTATTACGGTAAATACGGATGCGCAGGCACTCAACCTTTCCAAGGCAGAACATAAAATTCAAATCGGAGAAAAGCTGACCCGGGGTCTTGGGGCAGGCGCCAACCCGGAAATAGGCAAAAAGGCGGCCGAAGAGAGCCGAGAGATGCTGGAAAACATTCTGAAAGGGGCTGACATGGTTTTTGTCACGGCCGGCATGGGTGGCGGCACTGGAACCGGTGCAGCTCCCGTCATCGCGGAAGTGGCCAAGTCCCTTGGAGCCCTGACGGTTGGTGTCGTCACGCGTCCCTTTAGTTTTGAAGGACGGCGTCGGGCCATGCAGGCGGAGAACGGCATCGCCATGCTCAAGGAAAAAGTGGATACCCTGATCGTGATTCCCAATGACCGCCTGCTGGAGATTGTGGATAAGAACACGCCAATGCTGCAGGCGTTCCGGGAGGCGGACAATGTGCTCCGCCAGGGCGTTCAGGGAATTTCCGATCTGATTGCCGTTCCGGGGCTGATCAATCTGGATTTTGCAGATGTCAAGACCATCATGACGGAACGGGGGTCGGCCCTGATGGGGATCGGTGTTTCCTCGGGAGAGAACCGGGCGACGGAGGCAGCAAAAAAAGCCATCTGCAGCCCCCTCTTGGAAACTTCGATCGACGGAGCGCGAGGGGTATTGATGAACATCACTGGAGGCGCAAACCTCAGCCTTTATGAGGTGAACGAAGCTGCCGACATTGTCGCATCCGCGGCAGACCAGGATGTGAACATGATCTTCGGTGCTGTGATCAAGGAAGATCTGGAAGACGAGATTTATGTCACCGTGATTGCGACTGGATTTGAACACCGTCAGGAACCCAAGCGGCCGAGCAGCAAACTGGAAAAAGAGGATGTCAAGTTGGATCTTCGTCCCTTTCATTCGAACGACAATCTTGACATTCCCACCTTTTTGCGCAATCGGAACCGTCGTTAAGAAACATAAGGTCCCGCGCCAGGATGAGGGCGCGGGATTTTTTTTATGCACAAAAATCCGTCAAAAAAAGTGCCCTCAGACTGTCAAGATCAGACAGACTTTAAAATATAGATAGCTTATACTGGCCTTACTCATGGTGTTGGGGGCTCGTCTATGGTTTACCTCGATCTGCTGTTTGTCCAAAATGTGTTGATGGACTATCTGCTTCTGTCGTTGACCAGCACCTGGAGGCACAGACCGGTACGAAAGTGGCGTTTATGGCTGGCGGCCTTTTTAGGCGGTTTGTATGTTCTCTTTTTCTTTTTCCTGGCATTTGGTTTCTTGTATACGTTTATCACCAAGATCCTGTTTTCATGCATCATGCTGATGATCGCTTTCGGATTTGGTGACTGGCGGGAATTTTTGCGACTGGTTTCCACATTTTACATGACCGCCTTTGCCGTCGGCGGTGGCGTTTTCGCGTTTTATTGGCTGTTGCAGTCGCAGGTGGATGTGCTTTACCATTTTCACGTTCTGCGGACGATGGATATGACCCAATTAAGTGTCGTGTTCGTTCTGGCAGCGGGATATCCTCTGTCGTGGGTTTTTGCCAAGTCTGCCTATCGTTCATTGCAAAACCAAAAACTGAAATGGGACCATCTGATCCGAGTGGAAGGAGCAATATCTGGGCAATTCTTTCACTGCATCGGACTTGTCGACACTGGAAACCAACTTTATGACCCGCTCAGCCGCATACCGGTCATGATGGCCGAGATATCCGTTTTTCCGTTTCTGCCGCAGCAAATCCGGCGCTTGGTTGAAGAATCAAACCAGCCCCACTTCCTGCCGGAATTGGACGGCTTGGATGATCTCTGGGCCAGTCGGCTGCGCCTCATTCCTTACCGGACGATTGGACAGCAACAGTCATGGTTAATCGCCTTGCGACCGGATCGGCTTTCTCTGTGGACATCAGAAAAAGTGTGCGAAACGAAAAAGGTGCTGATCGGTCTGACGTCAACCCCATTGTCTTCAGATGGTGCCTACCAGGCCATTGTTCATCCATCCCTTTTGCAATATCAAGCGAGCTGAGGAGGTCGACTAGTGTTGCTCATCAGATGGCGTCTGCAGATCCGTCTTTGGTGGTACCGCATCCTTTTTCGGCTGGGGTTAAAATCGGAAGAGGTTTACTACATCGGCGGCAGCGAGGCGTTGCCTCCTCCTTTGACCAAGGAAGAGGAACAGGTGTTGTTGAAGAAGTTGCCGGCAGGGGATCCGGCTGTCCGTGCGATGCTGATCGAACGAAACTTGCGGCTGGTCGTATACATTGCCCGCAAGTTTGAAAATACGCGTGTCAACATTGAAGATTTGATCTCGATCGGTACGATTGGCCTGATCAAGGCGGTGAACACCTTTGATCCGGAAAAAAAGATCAAGCTGGCCACCTATGCCTCGCGGTGCATTGAAAACGAGATTTTGATGTATTTGCGCCGAAACAACAAGACGCGCTCGGAAGTATCATTCGACGAACCTTTGAATGTCGACTGGGATGGAAACGAGCTGTTGTTGTCAGATGTCTTGGGCACGGACAGTGACATGATTTACCGGAATTTGGATGAAGAGATCGATCGGGCACTGCTACATAAGGCTCTGGATAAACTCTCGGAGCGTGAAAGGATGATTATGGAACTCCGATTCGGCCTGGATGGCGGCGAGGAACGCACACAGAAGGACGTGGCTGAGCTCTTGGGCATCTCGCAATCCTATATTTCCCGTCTGGAAAAGCGAATCATCAATCGATTGCGAAAGGAATTCAGCAAGATGATGTGAAGAATATTTTTCCCTCCTCAGGAGATAATGTACATCGACAAGCTGACGAGCCTCTCCGGCTTGAGGAGGGAGAAGTTTGGCCAGGAACAAGGTGGAAATCTGCGGTGTAGACACTTCCAAACTTCCTGTACTGACCAACGAGGAAATGCGTTTGTTATTCAAACAGTATCAGGATGGCGATCGCTCTGCCCGGCAAAAACTGGTCAACGGCAATCTCCGTCTGGTGCTCAGTGTCATTCAGCGGTTTAACAACCGGGGCGAATATGTGGATGATCTGTTTCAAGTAGGATGTATCGGTTTGATGAAGGCCATTGACAATTTTGATTTGGGACAGAATGTCAAGTTTTCAACCTATGCCGTTCCGATGATCATCGGCGAGATCCGCCGTTATCTCCGTGACAATAACCCGATCCGGGTATCCCGGTCTTTGCGGGATATTGCCTACAAGGCGCTGCAGGTCAGGGATGAGCTGACCAATCAGCACTCGCGCGAGCCGACCGTCATCGAGATCTCCGAGAAACTGGGATTGCCCAAAGAGGATGTGGTGTTTGCGCTGGATGCCATCCAGGATCCCGTCTCTCTGTTTGAGCCGATTTACCATGATGCCGGGGATCCGATCTACGTCATGGATCAAATCAGCGATGAGCGGCAAAAGGACTCGCATTGGATTGAGGAGCTCGCCCTGAAAGAGGCGATGAAAAAGTTGAATGAACGGGAAAAGTTGATTCTCTCCATGCGTTTTTTTGAAGGGAAAACCCAGGTTGAGGTGGCAGAAGAAATCGGCATCTCGCAAGCACAGGTTTCGCGCTTGGAAAAGGCGGCGATTCAGCAAATGCAAAAAGATGTGAAAAGCTAGGAGCTCCGTTTGGAGAGCTCCTTTTTTATTTAGATACATAAACCCCTCCGCAAACATATACATAAACTTAGAAAGGAGTAAGATGGGGACGCAAGAAGGCGGGTGAAACGGGTGAAAATTTCCGATCTGCAATCCAGAATCGTCATCAATATCCATGACGGCAAACGATTGGGGTATATTTCTGATGTGGAGATCGATACGGGACATGGCCGGATCACTGCGGTGGTCCTGCCCGGAGAAGGAAAATTTTTTGGCGTGTTCGGGAACGGAAAGGAAACCGTGATTCCCTGGGGGAATATTGTCAAAATCGGCATCGACTGTGTGCTCGTGCGGATTGACGGAGATTCCGGCCACGCGGCACCAGGAGCGTCACGTGGCAGTGTACAGTAGAAAAAGGTATAATCTGTAGAAAAGGGTTTTCGTGGTCAAACCGGAGATCCTGACGGGACAGGATGGTGATGGACGCTGTGGAACCGTTTATTCTGGCTGAGGCAGGGCTTTTGCGCCTTGCCGACTGGGAGGAACAAATTCCTGGTTTATCTGCCGGTTTTACTACGCGGAGATGGGGGAATATGTCCTTCCAGGGGGCAGAAGAGCCGGATCAGGTCGTCCGGCGCAGGCGACAAGCGGCAGAACGGCTGGGATTGCCTTTTTCCGGGTGGACGTTTGCCGAACAGGTTCATCACGCCCATGTCGTCAGGATAGATGCCGATCTGCGGGGGAGTGGCCGCAAAAATCTGCAGGAAGCGATTGCCGGTGCCGACGGACTGAGTACGGAATCAGCGAATACCGTGTTGGCTCTCCTTTTTGCAGACTGTGTCCCGCTTTATTTTTGTGTGCCGGAGCGGGGAGTGCTCGCCCTGGCGCATGCCGGCTGGCGCGGCACGACGAAAAATATGGCCGCAAGCATGCTCCATCATTTGCAAGCGCACTGGAACATCTCCCCGCAAGAGGTTTGGGTGGCCATCGGACCGTCGATAGGCAAGTGTTGCTATCAGGTGGATCAGCCTGTCATGGATGCCGTGGCCAAGCTTCTGCCTCACTGCCTGGATCAGGTAAGCATGCCGCAGGCCGGAGAAAGGTGGCTGCTGGATCTCAAGGCGGTAAATCGTCTGTTGTTGCTGATGGCCGGTGTCAGGGAAGAAAACATCTGGCTCTCCCGTTACTGCACGGCGTGTCATCCTGAACTCTTTTATTCGTATCGCAAGGAACGACAGCATGCGGGCCGGATGATGGCCTGGATCGGAAGGAGAGAGGAGGAGCCGAGATGAACGCATGGGAGAGTATGGTGAGAAGCAACCTGGAACGGGTGTTGGAGCGAATCGAAGCCGCCTGCCTGCGCAGTGGCCGCTCGCCGCAGGAGGTGAAACTGGTGGCCGTGACCAAGTACCTCGGTTTGGATGAGATGCGCCGGCTGTTTCAGCTGAATGTAGAGCATGTGGGGGAGAACCGGGTCCAGTCGGCCCTGCCGAAATGGCAGCAGCTGGGCGATCAGGGCACGTGGCATTTTGTCGGCCATCTGCAGACCAACAAGGTGCGGGATGTCATCGGCCGTTTTCAATACATCCATTCTCTGGACAGGATTTCTTTGGCCCAGGAGTTGGACAAGCGTGCGGCGAGCACGGGAGTGCCCGTATCCTGCTTCGTGCAAGTCAACGTATCCGGAGAAGCTTCCAAATACGGCTTGGATCCGCAGGAGGTCCTGAATTTTGTTGAAAAAATAGGAAATATGAAGTATATTCGGGTCGTAGGGTTGATGACGATGGCGCCAATCGTGGAAAATCCGGAAGAGGCAAGGCCTGTTTTTCGCCGGCTGCGGGAAATTCGCGACCAGGTTCGGGAAATGCAAATTGCCAATGTCCCGGCGGAGCACCTGTCCATGGGGATGTCGGGGGATTTTGAAGTGGCGGTAGAAGAAGGCGCGACGTTTGTAAGATTGGGGAGAATCCTGTACCAACCGATGGGGGGAGGGTGATCTGATGGGCATGTTGACGAGGATCATGCATTTTTTCGGCTTGCAGGATGAAGTGGAAGAGGTTTACGAGGAGGTTGCAGAAGAACAGGTTGTCCTGCCGAACAAAAGGCAGCAGAAAGTGGTCAGCATTCACTCCCAGCCGACCGTTCGGGTGATCCTCTGCGAACCCCAATCCTACGAAGAAGCGCAGGTAATTGCAGATCATCTGAGAAATCGCCGTCCGGTTGTCGTCAACTTGCAACGGATGCGCAAGGAACAGGCGCGGCGGATTGTCGACTTTTTGAGCGGCACGGTTTACGCGCTCAGTGGGCAAATCCAGAAGGTGGGAGCGGACATTTTCATGTGTACCCCGGACAACGTCGAGATGGAGGGAAGCATTACCGATCTGCTGACGCAGGATACATAAGAGATAGAAGGCAACTAAAGAGGTGAAGAGATGAGTGTTCTGGTTCCCATTATCAACATTGCCTTTCAGGTTTACTTTTGGCTGATCTTTTTTTATGTTTTGAGTTCGTGGATTCCGGGACTGCGGGAGAGCAGCGTCGGCGTGGCCATCGGGCGGCTGGTTGAACCATACCTCTCGATTTTTCGACGGTTCATTCCGCCGATTGGTTTTATTGATATCTCGCCGATTGTGGCGCTCATCGCATTGCAGTTTATTCAGCAGGGGCTTTTTGCCGTCTTGAGGGTGATTTTTTAACCACGCAACGCAGTGCAGGCCGGAAAACGGAGTGATGCTGGATTTGATGGACCGGGTTGACAAGCGTTATGTTCACTTTTTGCCGGAAGAACGTCCCTTTTTGGCGCGTGTGGAAGACTGGTTGAACGCTGTGGAGAAAAATCGGCAGGTATGCACTCCGTTCCTCGACCCAAGACAAGTGTACATCCTGGAATCCCTGGCTCGCGCCAGAGGAGTGGAGGTGTTTTTCAGCGGGGGGCATGAGCATGCGGAACGAAAAAGGGCCATTCTCGCGCCATGGCCGCTTGGCGAGCTGACCGAAGAAGACTTTGGCATGGTGTTGGTTGAAGCCAGGTTGCCCCTTCGGCATGCCGGTGCCGTGTCTCACCGCCACTTTTTAGGGTCCCTCCTGAATCTGGGCTTGAAACGGGAGAAGTTCGGCGATTTGTGGATCGTCTGCCGTGGAGATCAAAAGGGCGCGCAGGTGATCATGGCAGAAGAGGTGACCGATTACGTTCTCATGCATTGGCTGAAGGTGGGCAATCATCCGATCCGGGCGGATAAGGTTCCTTGGACCGACTTATTGCCCCCCAAGGTGCAAATGGAAGAGCTGACCATCACCCTTCCTTCACTCCGGTTGGATGCCTTTGTTTCCGAGGTTTGCCGTATTTCCAGGGCCAAAGCCGCACAGCTTGTCCGTGAAAAGGAAGTCAAGGTGAACTGGAAAGTGGAAGCGGAGGCATCCGCGACGTTGCAAGCAGGGGATCTGGTTTCCGTCCGCAGATACGGCCGTTTCACGCTGCTGTCCATCGCCGGAGAGAACAGACGCGGACGCTTGCGCTTGGTCGTGGGAAAAACCGTCTGAGACGTTGTTCAGGCAATCTTGCAAGATGAGGAAGGAAAGACAAGGAATTTGTCGAATATAAACTCATAATCATTTCCACAATACGAGCGCGTTTCAGATTTGAGGCGACGCCAACCAAAAGCGTTGCAGTTTAAAGTGGAGGTGCGAACATGCCGTTAACCCCATTGGATATACACAACAAAGAGTTCAGCAGAAGTTTTCGCGGATACGATGAAGATGAAGTGAACGAGTTTCTCGATCAGATTATTAAGGATTACGAAGCCGTCATCCGTGAGAAGAAACGCCTGGAAGAAGAGAATGCCGAACTCAGGGAAAAACTGGAACATTATGCCAACCTTGAAGAAACCTTACATAAATCGATTGTGGTGGCGCAGGAGGCTGCCGAGGAGCTAAAGGGCAATGCCCGCAAAGAGTCTCAGTTGATCATCCGCGAAGCGGAGAAAAATGCGGATCGAATCATCAACGAGGCCCTCATGAAATCCCGTTCTGTCGCCTCGGAAATTGATGAATTGAAAAAACGTTTGACCGTTTACCGCACCCGGTTCCGGACCTTGTTGGAAGCGCAACTGGAGATGCTGGAGAGCGAAGAGTGGGATATCTTCGATGAGGATGAGGACGTTAAAATGCGAGAAAATGCTTGACGGACAGGTATTTTTTTGACCGTCTTGTAAATGATGGATATAATGTATAGAAGTTGTCGGGATGGCTTGAACACCCGATATATAGAGCCGGATCTATGGAAAAGAGGGTTCAGCATGGATTACAGCAAGACGATTAACTTGCCGCAGACCGACTTTCCCATGCGTGGAAATCTCCCGAAACGGGAACCGGAAATTCAGGCATGGTGGGAAGAGGTAGACATCTACCGCAAGGTACAGGAGAGGCAAAAGGGAAAGCCCAAATTCATCCTTCATGACGGTCCTCCCTATGCCAACGGAGATATCCACATCGGTCATGCCATGAACAAAATCTTGAAAGACATCATTGTCCGCTTCAAGACGATGAGCGGATTTGACGCACCGTACGTGCCCGGCTGGGATACCCATGGCCTGCCCATTGAGCAGGCAATCATCAAAAGCCAGAAGCTCGACCGGCACAAAATGGATGTCCTGGAGTTTCGTGAAAAATGCAAGGAATACGCCTTGTCGTATGTGGAGCGCCAACGGGAGCAATTCAAGCGCCTGGGCGTGCGCGGCGACTGGAAAAATCCGTATCTGACGTTGGACCCTGCTTATGAGGCGGAGCAGATCCGCCTTTTTGGCCAGATGGCCAAGAAAGGGTATATCTACAAGGGGCTCAAGCCGGTTTATTGGTCTCCTTCGTCAGAAACCGCGCTGGCAGAGGCGGAAATCGAGTACTACGACAAACGCTCCCCTTCGATTTATGTCAAATTTCCGGTCAAGGATGGAAAAGGCCTTTTGCCGACTGAACGCACCTTTGTCGTCATCTGGACGACCACGCCATGGACGCTGCCGGCCAACCTGGCCGTGGCGGTTCACCCGGATTTTACCTACGTTCTCGTGCAGGCGGGCGAAGAGCAGTATGTGATCGCCGAAGGCTTGTTATCGCAGGTTCAGGCGGCGATCGGCTGGGAACAGGTGGAAGTGAAAAGGAAATTTCCCGGCAAGCAGCTGGAAGGCGTGGTTTGCCGGCATCCATTTGCCGATTACCAGCGGGATTCCCTGGTCATCCTCGGGGAACATGTGACGCTGGATGCAGGCACAGGTTGCGTTCATACCGCACCCGGGCACGGGGAGGATGACTTTTACGTCGGTCAAAAATACGGGTTGGGCGTCTTGTCGCCCGTCGATGACAAGGGCTATTTCACCGAAGATGCGCCGGGGTTTGCGGGAATGTTTTACGAAGAAGGGAACAAGGCGATTACGGCCAAGCTGGAAGCAGAAGGCATGCTTTTGAAGCTGGATTTCATTACGCACCAGTATCCGCATGACTGGCGGACGAAAAAGCCGGTGATCTTCCGGGCCACGGAGCAGTGGTTTGCCTCCATTGACGGGTTTCGCGAGCAGATGCTGGAGGAGATCAGGAATGTCCGATTTACGCCCCGCTGGGGTGAACAGCGTCTGTATAACATGATCCACGATCGGCGTGACTGGTGTATTTCCCGTCAGCGCGTCTGGGGTGTGCCGATTCCGATTTTTTATTGCGCCGATTGCGGGGAGATCATCATCGATGATGCGACGATTGAGCACATCGCCCAGTTGTTTGAGCGGGAGGGATCTTCCGCCTGGTTTGCCCGCTCAGCCGAGGAACTCATCCCCCCTGGTTTTGCGTGTCCGTCCTGTTCCGGAAGTTCGTTTACCAAAGAAACCGACATCATGGATGTCTGGTTTGACTCCGGCTCAAGCCATGCCGCGGTGCTGAAAAAACGGGAGGAACTGGCGTGGCCGGCGGATATGTATTTGGAAGGATCAGATCAATATCGGGGATGGTTTAATTCTTCCATTTCGACGTCGGTGGCCACGACGGGGCAGGCCCCTTATCGGCAGGTGCTCAGCCACGGGTTTACGCTGGATGGCGAGGGGCGGAAAATGTCCAAGTCCTTGGGCAACGTCATCGTTCCCCAGAAGGTAATGGAACAGCTGGGGGCGGATATCCTGCGTTTGTGGGTGGCGTCGGTGGATTATACGGGCGATGTGCGGATTTCAGACAACATTCTCAAGCAGATTGCAGAAGTGTACCGCAAAATCCGCAACACGTTCCGCTTTTTGCTCGGGAACCTCTATGATTTTGACCCGCAGGCCCATCGCGTGCCTTTGACAGATCTTCCGGAGCTGGAACAATACATGCTGCACCGGCTCCAGGAAGTGGAAAAGCGGACCTTCCAGGCGTACGAAGCATACGAATTTCACCTTGTCTATCACACGATCAACAACTTTTGTACCGTTGATCTGAGTCAGTTTTATTTTGACATTTCAAAGGATGTGCTCTACACCCAGGGTACGGATGCGCCTGAGCGGCGAGCCGTTCAGACGGTTCTATTCGAGGTTCTCCACTCCCTGGTGCGGCTGGTTGCGCCGATTCTTCCCCATACGGCGGAAGAGGTCTGGCGGCATGCTCCCGGGACAGAGGCGATCAGCGTCCAGTTGACGGATATGCCGCGGGAAAACCGCATTACTTTGGGACAGGAAGTTGTCCAGCGTTGGCAACAATTCATGGAGCTTCGGGATGTGGTCCTGAAGGCGCTCGAAGATGCGCGGAAGGAGAAGGTGATTGGCACGTCTCTGGCTGCCTCTGTGGATCTCTATCCGGATGAGGAAACGCATCAGTTGTTAAGCCATTTCCAAAACCTGGAGAAGCTGTTTATCGTTTCTCACGTCACGCTTCATCCGCCAGGTGCGGAGATCCGGGCCCATCAGACCGTTCCCTTGCTGGTTGCGGTGAAGCATGCGGACGGCGAGAAGTGCGAACGCTGTTGGACGATTACGCCGGAAGTGGGAACCCATCCTGTTCACCGGGCGCTTTGCCGGCGCTGCGCGGAGGCCGTGGAGAAGTACTACAGTGATGTCGTTTAACCGATGATGGCGGTTCACCAGTGTGGTCGCATAACGAGGCGGTACATCCGCCTCGTTTGCCGCTTTATAAGCCCTACGGATGGTGTGCGAAATGAAGGGGGAAGGGAATGAAATATTATCTCGTGGCTTTGGTGATTTTGCTGTTCGACCAGTGGAGCAAATGGCTGGTCAGGGAGAAAATGGATTTGGGGGAGTCGATCCCCCTGGTCGACAACTGGCTGTATCTGACCTCCCACCGCAATGCCGGAGCGGCCTTCGGGATTCTGCAGGGACAAAAATGGTTCTTTATTGCCATGACGATCGTGGTGGTGGGAGTTATCCTTTATGCCTTGAAAAAAGTGCGTCAAGAGCGGGTGCTTGCCTTGTCGCTCAGCTTGATCCTGGGAGGGGCGATTGGCAACTTTATCGACCGGGTGAGATTTGGCGAAGTGGTGGATTTTGTCGATGTGAGGATCTTTACATACCATTATCCGATTTTTAACGTTGCCGATTCGGCCGTCGTGATCGGCGGGATTCTGCTTGCCATTTCCATGTTGCGCACCCGTTCCCCTGTTTCCGAAGAAGATGCCGCGTCCAAAGGAGACCCTGCAGGCGTAAAAGGTGACACCGAATGAGCGGTCGGGGACTGGAGAGGTATCTGTGGGAGATCGATGCGGAGGATATGGGAGAGCGGGTCGACAAGTTTTTGTCCCGGCAATTGTCCGATGTCTCCCGCTCACAAATCCAGCAGTGGATCAAGGCCGGACATGTGACGGTCAATGGTGTATCCGTCAAGGCCAGTTACCGTCTGACTGCGGAAGACGAGGTGGAGCTGGTCGTCCCGCCGCTCATTCGGTTGCAGATCGCCCCGGAACCGATTCCCCTGGATATCGTTTACGAAGATGGGGACCTCCTGGTTGTGAACAAGCCACGGGGTATGGTGGTGCACCCGGCGCCGGGCCATTTTTCAGGAACGCTGGTCAATGCGTTGCTCCACCATTGCCGTGACTTGTCCGGGATCAATGGCGTCTTGCGCCCGGGGATCGTACATCGGATCGACAAGGACACTTCCGGCCTGCTGGTTGTGGCCAAACACGACCAGGCGCACGAATCGCTGGCACGCCAATTGGCCGAACACACCGTCCAGCGGGAATACGTGGCCTTGGTTCACGGGAACATGTCGGTTGATCGTGGGACAGTGGATGCGCCGATCGGGCGGGATCCAGCCAACCGTCAAAGGATGGCGGTGGTGGCCAAGGGCGGCAAGCCAGCGATCACCCATTTTGTCGTTGAAAGGCGCTTTGGCGCCTATACATTGCTTCGCCTGCGGCTGGAGACGGGGAGGACCCATCAGATCAGGGTGCACATGAAGTACATCGGCCACCCGCTGGTTGGTGATCCCAAGTACGGGCCGCGCCGCACCCTGGCCATCAACGGTCAGGCGCTGCACGCGGCCGTTTTGGGTTTTATTCATCCCCGCACGGAAGAGCAGCTGGTCTTTGAGGCCCCGTTGCCGGCGGACATGCAGGCGCTGCTGGATGCTTTGTCGTCCGGGCAGAGGGAATGAACATCCTTGAATCACCTATACTTCCAGCTTCTCTCCAGGTTCCAACAACGCTACATGAACGGCGCGTTCCTGGGCCCTCTTGGTTAACCGTTCGATGAGGTTTGGCGTTTCTATATAAAACGGAGGGTGGTGGAAGGTGTGATAGTGGATCGGGACGAGCCGGCCGGCACCTAAAAGACGAGCTGCCTCCACCGCCTCTTCCGGGGTCATGCAGGCCGGCAAGCTGCTCTGTTCAGGCAAACCGGGAATGTGAAGCACAGCTCCGTTGACCGGCAAAAAAGCGGCTTCAATGGGGCCGTGTTGCCGCGCAATCCGCCACCAGTATCCGTGCCATAGCGTGTCGCCGCAGTGAATCACATTCCGTCCGCCGCCGGACACGATCCAGGCAACCTGAGGAGCGCCAAATCCGTCCACAGAGGGGGCAGCCGTTACGCGCAAGGTTCCAACGTTTACCTTTTCGCCCGCCGACAGGCCGACAACGTTTCGCAGGCCGGTTTTTCGGGCTGATTCGACCGATTCCTCCGGCACATGGACCGGGATGTCTGAACCAAAGACCGCGCTGATGGCATCCGGGTCAAAGTGATCGGGGTGAAGATGGGTGACAAAAATAGACGAAACATTCGTAATATGAGTCAAAGGAAATATTGTTTCACGAGGCTTGCCCATCCTGGCTGCAAGCGGTTTTTCTGGATGATCGCTTGTATTGCCTATCGGATCGATTAAAATCGTGGTTCCTTCACAGGAGATCGCCACACCCGCCCATGTCAACTTTTGCATGATCATGCGTCTTTCTCCTCCCAGCTCATCTTGGTTTGAAATATTTGCTTTCTTTCATACATTCTAGACCCAATCCCCATCATAAACGATAAAGTATAAAATAGCAAGTAAGTTGTTTATTTATACTTATCTTTCGTTCAACAAACCCATTTGTATCAACGGATGTTGATTGCTATATTGTTGTTTAAAAGCAAACTGCGTATGGAAAGGAGGTCTTTATGCAAAAAACGTACAATCTTGCTTGCAACATCGCACGTACGCTGGATTTGGTGGGCGATCGATGGACGTTGTTGATCATTCGCGATTTATTGGCGGGCCTTTCAAGGTTTAACGAAATCAGGGAGTCGCTCAAAGGGATTGCGCCCAACATTTTGTCCGAAAGGTTGCAGACGTTGGAATCAGCCGGTATTGTTCGTTCCGTTCTGTATTCCCAGCACCCTCCCCGTTATGAGTATCGGTTGACGGAACAAGGACGTGCCCTTCAGCATGTGATCAACGCCCTGGCCATTTGGGGAAATCACTTTTTTGAACCAAAGTATCAAAAGCTTGTGCACCAGGAGTGCGGCAGCGAGGTGACGATCACGTACTACTGCCCGCATTGTGATTCCACGGTAAAAGAGATCGCTTATCAACCCCACCGGGGAGACGATGATCCATAACCAATTCCCGGCGGATGTCGGGTTGCCGCAAAAAAGCGGTCCATTCATCATTGACTTCAGCCACTCCGGATGCGATAATGTGATAGAACCATGGAACCTTTAAACCAGACCCCGAGAGGCTGGAAAGGTGACGGCATGCATCCACCCTTTTCCTGCCTGAAAATCGGTCAGGATTTTTTTATGGCCTTTGAGTTGAAAACCTTTCACTGCGAATCTTCAAGCATGAGTATGTCATTGAAATGAGGTGTACTGTGGTGCAAAACGGAAATGTCACCACAGAAAAGGCGGCCCAGGCTGCAAAGGCCAATGCCGCAAAAACGATGCGGCAAAAGGCGGTCATCATGGATCGAACCGCCATCCGGCGGGCACTCATCCGGATCTCGCATGAGATCATCGAGAAAAACAAGGGTGTGGAGCAGGTGGTCCTGGTCGGGATACGGACGAGGGGAATTTTCCTCGCCGAGCGATTGTCGCAGTTTATCGACCAATTTGAAGGTGTCCGGCTGCCTGTGGGAGAATTGGACATCACATTGTACCGGGACGATCTGCGGGCCAAAAAGCAGCAGCCAGAAGTGGTGGGTACGCGTATTCCGTTTGATGTGACGGGAAAAAAAGTGATTCTCGTCGATGACGTTCTCTTTACAGGACGGACGATTCGCGCAGCCATGGATGCCGTGATGGATCTCGGCAGGCCGCAACTGATCCAGCTGGCTGTGTTGATCGACCGCGGCCATCGGGAGCTGCCGATACGCCCCGACTATGTGGGAAAAAATGTCCCGACCTCCCGCCATGAGGTGGTCGCCGTGGAGTTGGAAGAGCCAGATGAACAGGAGCGGGTTTTGCTTCTGGAACCGGATGCCAACTGAATATTGCCTGGGGAGAGACCGTTCCTTTAAGCAGGTCCCGTGAGGCCGGCAAGGAGTGTGCAAGCCCTGTTGCCCAGGTGCTGGTGTGCCTGTGCGCGTGCGTTTGACGAGCTCTTTACCGGTTGGTAAAGAGCTTTTTTGTGGAAAAAAGAGGAGACGGGTCAATGATTTGAGGAGGGAACGTTTATGAAACGCTTGATTTCGGTGTCCGAGCTGACGAAGGATGAGGTGGAAGCCATTCTTGAGCGCGCTGCGTATCGTCTGGAACATCCTGTCGGTCAGTCACTGGCGCAGACGGTGGTGGCCAATCTGTTTTTTGAGCCGAGCACACGGACCCGTTTCTCCTTTGAGATGGCGGTCAAACGGCTGGGTGGGGAGACGCTGAACTTTCAACCTGCGACCTCCAGCCTGGAAAAAGGGGAGAGCCTGGAGGATACGGTGCGCACCCTGGAGGCGATGGGCGTCGATGCCATGGTCATCCGGCATGCCGAAAATGGGATCATGCGTCGCCTGTCGGAAGTGGTTCAGGTTCCGCTCATCAATGCAGGAGAGGGTACCAGCGAGCATCCAACGCAATGTCTGTTGGATCTTCTGACGATCCAGCGGGCGTTTGGCAGACTGAACGGCATCCAGGTTGCCCTGATTGGTGATGTGCTTCACAGTCGCGTGGCCGGTTCCCATCTCAACCTGTTGCCTCAACTGGGGATGGAGATCATGCTGGCCGGGCCGTCAGCCTGGATGCCCGAGAGGTTGCCCGCGGGTGTGCGGCTGGTTTCGATGGAGCGGGCGTTGCAAGCCGACGTGGTGATGATGCTCCGGGTACAGAAAGAACGGATGTCGGAGGCTGAGCTTCCGGATTACAGCGCGTACCGTGAGGCTTACGGGTTGACGGTGGAACGGGCAAGCCGTCTGAAGCCGCATGCGATCATCATGCATCCCTCGCCGGTCAACCGCGGGGTGGAAATTGACGGTGAAGTGGTGGATCATCCACAATCCAGGATTTTTGAACAGGTACGAAATGGTGTAGCGGTCCGGATGGCGGTGTTGGAATTCGTCATCAAGCGCGGTTTGTCTACCAATGTCTGCCATGAGGCAGCTGGCGTTTAGCCCGGAATGGCGCAATGGATGTGGAATGGTAACTGAAAGGCAATCGCATGCTATTCTAAAGCGTTTAGGAAGGATGTGGCGGATGAAAGCGGTACTTCACCTGGAAGATGGAACGTGTTTTGAGGGAGAAGCGTTTGGCGCAACGGGACAGGTTGTGGGTGAAGTGGTTTTGCAGACCAGCATGTCAGGTCTGGAGGAGATTCTCGTCGATCCGACATACTGCGATCAAATCGTGCTGATGACCTATCCCCTCGTCGGAAATGGCGGTCTTTCCCGGCAGAAGATGGAGGGACGCGCGCCTGCGCTGCGTGCGCTCATTGTCAGCGAGCCTGACTGGATTGCGGAGGATGCAGAGCGGCTCAGCCTGGATGCCTGGTTGCGCGCGCATGGCGTTGTCGGTTTATACGGGATGGATACCCGCAAGCTGGCCAGACACCTTCGTGACCGCGGAATGATGAAGGGGGTCTTGGTCAGTGGCCAGGACAGCCTGTCGGAGGAAGCCGTTCGTTCATTGCTTGCCGCACCGCAGGCAACGGATCAAGTGCACCGGGTATCATCCCGCGAGGTGCTGACGTGGAAGACGGAAAAGCCCCGGGCAGGCTGGCGGCCTACGGTTGTGCTGATGGATTTTGGCGTCAAGCGGAGTTTTCGGGAGCTGTTGTTACGTTCCGGATGTGACGTGATTCAGGTTCCTTACGACACGGACTTTTTGGCGATTTCGGCCTATTCACCGGATGGCGTATTTCTGTCCAACGGGCCAGGGGATCCGCATTCGCTGGCGCAGGTGTTGCCGACCATTTCCGCTTTGGTGAAGAAATACCCGCTTTTTGCAGTCGGGCTGGGACACCAGCTGTTCGCGCTGGCCTGTGGCGCTAAAGTGGCCAAGATGCCGTTGGGCCATCGTGGAACCAACTATCCGGTGCAAGAGGTACAGACGGGAAAAGGGTGGATTACGGCGCAGCATCACGGATATGATGTGCTGGAATCTTCACTGGAGGGGACGAGGCTGGAGGTGACCTACCGACTGCTTCATGATGGTTCGGTGGAAGGTTTGAGACATCGGGATTATCCGGCGTTTTCAGTACAGTTTCATCCCGATGCCCATCCCGGACCCACAGATACCTTATTCCTCTTTGAGCAGTTCGTGCAGTTGATGGCCAACCATCGGGGAGGGAATGCGTAATGCCGAAAAATCCAGATTTGAAAAAAGTGATGGTGATCGGGTCAGGCCCCATTGTGATCGGACAGGCGGCCGAGTTTGACTATGCGGGCACGCAAGCCTGCCGGGCGTTGAAAGAGGAAGGGGTGGAAGTGGTTCTCGTCAACAGCAATCCGGCCACCATCATGACGGATCCGGGCATTGCCGACCAAATCTATGTGGAGCCGCTGACATTGCCCTTTGTGACGCGAATTATCCGCAAGGAGCGTCCGGACGGTCTTTTGGCCACCCTCGGCGGCCAGACGGCTTTGAACCTGGCGATGCAGCTGGAGCGGCAGGGGATCCTCCAGCAGTACGGTGTGCGTCTGCTTGGGACCGATATCGATTCGATTCAAAAGGCGGAGGATCGAGAGGCCTTCCGTCAACTGATGCAGGAGCTGAAGCAGCCGATTCCGGAGAGTGTCACGGTGCACAAGGTGGAGGAGGCGCTTGACTTTGCGGAAAAGGTGGGTTATCCAGTGGTGGTCCGGCCGGCCTACACGCTGGGCGGAACAGGCGGCGGGATTGCCGAGGATCGCGCTTCCTTGGAAGAGATTGTGAAGAACGGACTGCAACTGAGCCCGATTGGCCAGTGCCTGATCGAAGAGAGCATCCGCGGCTGGAAGGAAATTGAGTTCGAGGTGATCCGGGACGCAGCCGATCATTGTATGGCCATCTGCAACATGGAAAACGTGGATCCGGTCGGCGTGCACACAGGAGACAGCATTGTGGTGGCTCCCTGCCAGACGCTTTCGGACGATCAGGTGCAGATGCTCCGGGAAGTCGCCATCACCATCGTCCGGGCCTTGGGCATCGAAGGAGGATGCAATGTCCAGGTGGCGCTTGAGCCGGGCAGCGATCGGTACGCCGTCATTGAGGTGAACCCGCGCCTGAGCCGTTCCAGTGCCCTGGCTTCCAAGGCGACCGGCTACCCGATCGCCAAGATGGCGACAAAAATCGCTCTCGGCTACACCCTGGATGAACTGAAGAATCCGGTGACCGGCCAGACCTACGCCTTCTTTGAGCCGACGCTGGATTATGTAGTGACCAAGATTCCGCGCTGGCCCTTTGACAAATTTACGCGGGCCAACCGCAAGCTGGGGACGCAGATGAAAGCGACGGGAGAAGTGATGGCCATTGGCCGCAGCTTCGAAGAGTCCTTGCAAAAGGCTGTCCGATCCTTGGAAATCGGCGTGGACGGCTTGTTGCTTGACGAGCATGCGGATCTGGAGGATGAGGTGCTGATCCGGCGCCTGCAAGAACCGGACGATGAACGCCTCTTTCTGCTGGCTGAGGCATTCAACCGGGGACGGAGCGTGGAAGAGGTTGCCCAGTGGACTGCGATTGACAGCTTTTTCCTGAGAAAGATTGCCGGCTTGGTCCGGTTTGAACAGGAATTGCGCGAAAAAAGACAGGTGCCGGAGCGGGAAATCTTGTGGAAAGCCAAGCGTCTGGGCTTTACGGATGCCCGCTTGGCCCGCCTGTGCGGGACCGAGGAGCAGGAGATCCGTAAGCTCCGCCAGGAGTTGGGGATCAGGCCAGTATACAAAATGGTGGATACCTGTGCGGCGGAGTTCCCTGCCCAAACTCCCTATTACTATTCCACCTACGAACAGGAGGATGAAGGGAAAAAGGGCAATCGGCCGGTGGTCGTGGTGCTGGGCTCCGGTCCAATCCGCATCGGCCAGGGCATTGAGTTTGACTACGCCACGGTCCATGCGGTGCAGGCCATCCGCGATGCCGGCCTGGAGGCGGTGATGATCAACAACAACCCGGAGACCGTGTCCACCGACTTCGACCATTCGGATCGCCTCTACTTCGAGCCGCTGCACCGCGAAGACGTGCTCCATATCCTTGAGAAAGAGCAGCCCGTCGGCGTGGTGGTGCAGTTTGGCGGCCAGACGGCCCTGAACCTGGCGGCCGATCTGGAAGCGGCCGGTTACCGGGTGTTGGGCACCTCACTGGACAGTATCGATACCGCCGAGGATCGCAAACGATTTGAACAACTGTTGCGTTCGCTGGGCATTCCACAACCTCCCGGGCGGACAGTTTACGCGGTGGAGGAGGCGATTCCGGTCGCCCGCGAGCTGGGATACCCGGTTTTGGTGCGGCCTTCCTATGTGCTGGGGGGACGGGCCATGGAGATCGTGGACAGCGAGGAGGAATTGCGCGCTTATATGGCGGAGGCGGTTCGGGCCAGCCGGGAACATCCGGTGCTGATCGATCGGTATATGCAGGGGAAAGAGGTGGAGGTGGACGCCCTGTCTGACGGGGAGGAGATCCTGATCCCGGGGATGATAGAGCACATTGAACGGGCAGGGGTCCATTCTGGGGACTCGATTGCCGTCTACCCCTTGCAGAGGATTTCTGCTGCGGCCAGGGAAAAGCTGGTGGACTACACCGTTCGGATTGCCCGCGCGCTGCAGGTCAAGGGATTGCTAAACATCCAGTTTGTCGTGGTGGAGGACGAAGTGTACGTGATTGAAGTCAATCCCCGGGCATCCCGGACGGTTCCCTTCTTGAGCAAGGTGACCGGTGTACCCATGGCCCGCCTGGCGACGCAATTGATGTTGGGCAAGCGGCTTTCCGATCTGGGATATCCCACAGGGCTGCTTCCGGAATTGAACACAGTGGCCGTTAAGGTTCCGGTCTTCTCCTTTGCGAAGTTGCGGCGAGTGGAACCCACGCTGGGCCCGGAGATGAAATCGACCGGTGAGGTGATGGGACGCGACAGCGATCTGGCCAAGGCGCTGTACAAAGGCCTTTTGGCGGCCGGAATGCGCATTCCCGAGGAAGGCCGCGTATTGGCCACCATCGCCGACAAGGACAAACCGGAGGCGCTGCCGCTGTTGCGCCGATTTGCCAGCCTGGGCTTTCAGATCAGCGCGACCCGAGGAACGGCGGAGTTTCTGGCGAAGCACGGCTTGCACGTCACTCGTGTGAACAAATTGTCTGAAGGATCACCGAATATCATTGATGAAATCCGCAGAGGTGAGGTGCAGTTGGTGATCAATACCCTGACCCGCGGCAAGGAACCGAAGCGGGACGGTTTCCGAATCCGGCGTGAGGCGGTAGAAAACGGGGTGCCGTGCCTGACCTCCCTCGATACGGTGGAAGCTTTCCTGACAGTGATTGGACGGATGGCGATGATGGTGGAACCGTTGGGTAAGGAACCGGTGCCTGAATGCAGTCTGAGCGGCGGCATGAGGGTGAAGTGAGGTGGTGCCTTGTGGCTTGTAAACATTCCCCGCTATCGAACCGACTGCAGGAGATGGTCGTGTCGCGGCAGGAGGCATTGCGGCCGGGGATCTACCGCTTGACGTTGCGCGTACCGTTCCCTTTCAAGGCGCAACCGGGACAGTTCTTTCATGTGCGTTGCGGCGACACGGCTTACCCTTTGTTGCGCCGTCCCTTGAGTCTATGCGACTATGATGAACGTACAGGAGAGTTAACCCTGCTTTATCGCGTCGAAGGAGTTGGAACCGACTGGTTGAGCCGCCGCCTCGCCGGCGATCGGGTGGATGTGATGGGGCCGTTGGGAAGAGGATTTCCGCTTCCCTCATCCCCTGCAACCTGTACGCTGATCGGGGGCGGGATCGGTGTGCCTCCCCTCTACTATCTGGCGAAACAATTATCCGCGCAGGGCCATGCGCTGAAAGTGGTCCTGGGATTTGCATCGGAGCGGGTCAGCTTTCTCGTTGATGAGTTTCGCCAGTTTGGCGAAGTTTTTGTGGCGACAGAAGACGGCAGTGCAGGCCAGAAAGGGCGCGTGACTGATCTGTTGGCCCGCTTGCCGGGAGTGGAAAGGGAGAAGGAGCAGAGAGATTTTTCTGCAAGGCCTGAGGTGTATTATGCCTGTGGTCCGATGCCGATGCTCAGGGCAGTGAAGGCTTTTTACGGTTCATTCCGGGCAAGCGGGCCACGAGAGACGACGGGAGACGGCGCGACAGGTCCGGTGGGGTATCTGTCCCTGGAGGAGCGCATGGGCTGCGGTGTGGGGGCCTGCCTCGCCTGTGTTGTGCCTGCGACAAGACGCCAGGACGGCAAGGATTACCGCAAAATTTGTTCCGATGGTCCTGTGTTTGATGCCCGGGAGATCCGGATTTGAGGAGGGGAGTTATGATGGAAAAGGAGCAAACCCTCATGCACGATCTTCAACCGGGGGATGGGGAACCGGCTTCCTGTTTGGAAGTGGACCTGGCTGGCCTGAAGCTGCGCAACCCCGTCATGCCGGCTTCGGGGTGTTTCGGGTTTGGCCGTGAATATGCCCAGTTTTACGATCTGTCGCTTTTGGGCGCGATAGCCGTCAAGGCAACGACGCTGGAGCCGCGGATGGGCAATCCGACGCCGCGCGTGGCCGAGACGCCGGCCGGCATGTTGAACGCGATCGGATTGCAAAACCCTGGCCTGGAGAAAGTTGTGACGGAAGAGCTGCCCTGGCTGGCCCAATACGATGTCCCTGTGATTGCCAATATTGCCGGGAACACGGAGGAAGAATACGTACAGTTGGCCGAAGTTTTGTCGAGGCAGCCCAACGTCAAGGCCTTGGAGCTGAATATTTCCTGTCCGAATGTCAAGGTCGGCGGGATCGCCTTTGGGGTCGATCCCGGAATGGCTGCCCGCCTGACGGCCGCAGTGGTTCAAGTCAGCGCGGTGCCTGTCTTCGTCAAGTTGTCGCCGAATGTCACAGACATTGTGGAGATCGCCAAGCGAGTGGAGGAGGCAGGGGCGCATGGCCTGTCCCTGATAAACACGCTCCTGGGGATGCGCATCGACATCCGAAAAAGAGGGCCGATTTTGGCCAACGTCACCGGAGGACTTTCCGGGCCCGCCATCAAACCGATCGCTTTGCGAATGATCTGGGAAGTGAGCCAGCAGGTGAAGATTCCGATTATCGGCATGGGCGGCATAAGCACGGTGGATGACGTGATTGAATTTTATTTGGCGGGTGCCTCGGCGGTCGCCATCGGTACGGCCAATTTCGTCAACCCGCTGGTCTGCCCCGAGATTATCCAGGCGCTCCCTGGCCGCCTTGCGGAATTGGGCGTGAAACATATTTCCGAATTGACGGGCATGGGATGGAAGGGAAGGGGGAGCGGTTGATGGGCAATCACGGCATGGCGGAGCGATTGATCGTGGCGCTGGATTTTTCGACCGCGGATGAGGTGTTCTCCTTTCTCGAGCGGGTTCCTCAGGTCCGGTATGTCAAGGTGGGCATGGAATTGTTTTATGCAGCGGGAAGCCCGTTGCTTGAGGCGCTGAAAAACCGGGGATACCGGATCTTCCTCGATTTGAAGCTGCATGACATCCCCAATACCGTGGGCCGGGCCATCGCCGTCCTGGCCCGGTTTGGCGTGGATATGATCAATGTCCATGCCGCCGGTGGCAGAGAGATGATGATGCGTGCCCGTGAAGGCGTCGAACGGGGATTGCCCCCCGGGCAGAAGGCACCTCTTTTGATCGCCGTCACGCAGCTGACCAGCACCGATCAGCGGATGCTCAATGAGGAGATCGGGATCCCGGGATCCGTCGATGAGGCTGTATTGCGTTACGCCCGGCTGGCGCAGCAGGCAGGAATGGACGGGGTGGTCGCCTCGGCCCGCGAGGTGCGGCCGGTAAAACGGGCATGCGGCAGGGAATGGCTGTGCGTGACGCCAGGCATTCGGCCTGCTGGTTCACAGGACGATCAACGGCGGGTCATGACACCAGGTGAAGCGATCCAGGCCGGCAGCGACTACCTGGTGATTGGCCGGCCGATCACCCGTGCGGCCGATCCTGCCCGGGTGTTTGATGTCATCCTTGCGGAGATGAACAGGGCCCGCCAGAATCTGGATGAAACGTGAAGATGCGAAGTGAACCAGATGGGGAAGGAAACCACCAGATGGGGAAAGAAACCAAATGGAGAAATAAATGTAATAACTTTAATGAAGGAATAAAATGAATCCAGTCTGCACTGCAAAGGAAAACATGATATCGACCTGGAGGTGTTCGGGTGAGTACAGTGCAACCAATCTCTGTCGAGGAAGGCATGAACATCCTGGAAAAAACCGGGGTTCTGAGGAAAGGGCACTTTTTGTTGACGTCAGGGCTGCACAGCGACCAGTATTTGCAGTGTGCGCTGCTGTTGCAATATCCCCAGTATGCCGAACCGGTCTGCCGGGCGCTGGCGGCGCCGTTTGCGGATCAGCGGGTGGATGTGGTGATCGGCCCGGCGTTGGGCGGCATTGTTGTCGCTTATGAGACGGCTCGTGCACTGGGTGCCAGGTATATTCACGCGGAACGGGAAGAGGGCGTGATGACGTTGCGCAGGGGATTTGCGATTCAGCCTGGCGAGCGGGTGCTGGTGGTGGAGGATGTGGTCACCACGGGCGGTTCGGTGAAAGAGGTGATTCACCTCGTCAAACAGGCGGGCGGCGAGCTGGTCGGTGTGGCTTCCATCGTCGATCGAAGCGGCGGCCGGGCGGATTTTGGCGTTCCCTTTCGCCCGTTTATCCGTCTGAATGTAGCGACCTATACACCGGAAGATTGCCCATTGTGCCGAACCGGACTGCCTGCCGAAAAGCCAGGCAGCCGAAAATCTCCGGGGAAGCAGCACTAGCGAGGAGGCAACGGAATGAAGCGGTTGTTGAAAAACGGGCGGTTGATCGATCCGGCATCAGGAACAGAGGAAACGCTGGATCTGTTGATTGCAGACGGCAAGGTGGCTCAAATCAAGAAAAACCTGGAGATTTCAGGGGTTGACGTGATCGATCTGAGCGGCTGCCTGGTGACCCCCGGGCTGATCGATATTCACGTGCACCTGCGCGATCCCGGCTTTCCGGAGAAAGAGACCATTGAGACGGGAACCCGCGCGGCAGCGGCGGGTGGATTTACGGCGGTGGTCTGCATGCCGAATACTTCACCCGTGCTGGATTCGCCTGAACAAATCCGCTACGTTGTGGAAACGAGCCGAAAAAAAGCAGCCGTACGCGTCTATCCGGCTGCCAGCATGACTTATGGTTTAAAAGGCGAGCGGATGACCGATTTTCCCGCGCTGAAGGAGGCGGGAGCGGTGACGTTTACGGAGGACGGCAAAAGCGTGATGGATCCGCGCATCCTCTACGAGGCTTTTCGTCTGGCGCGGGAGCTGGATATTCCGATCAGCAGCCACTGTGAAGAACATTGCCTGGTCGCAGGAATTGGGGCCATCAATCGGGGCAAGGTCAGCCGGCAGCTGGGGGATCCGGGCATTCCCTCACTGGCGGAGGATTTGGTCGTCGCCCGTGACATTCTTTTTGCGGAAGATACGGGCGCCCGGGTTCACATTCAGCATGTCAGCACAGCCCGGGCTGTCCAGCTGATTCGGGAAGCCAAGCAACGGGGAGTCCGGGTGACCGCAGAAGCGGCGCCGCACCATTTTACCCTTACCGACGAGGCGGTGCTGGAATGGGGGACGTTGGCCAAGGTCAATCCGCCTCTTCGCACGGCGGCTGACGTGGAAGCGGTCATCACCGGCCTGCAAGACGGAACCATTGACGTCATCGCCACCGATCACGCGCCCCATACCGAACGCGAAAAGGCCGCTTCCCTGGCCGAAGCCCCGTTCGGCCTGCTGGGCCTGGAGACAGCGGTCGGCTTGGTTTGGACGAAATTGGTGCACACGGGAAAACTGAGCCAGCTTGAGGCCGTCCGCAAGCTGAGCCTGCATCCGGCTAAGGTGATGAACTTGCCGGGCGGGCGGTTGGCGGAGGGTGAGGTGGCCGATTTGACGGTGATCGATCCGCAGGAAGAGTGGACGGTGGATCCCGATAAATTTTTCTCGGCCAGCCGAAACACGCCATTTGCCGGCATGCGCCTGAAGGGAAAAGTCAAAATGACGCTTTTGGCCGGGGAGATCGTCTATCGTTCCGTGTAGGCACCACTCCATGCGTCTCGCGCGCAAGACGGGCTGCTCCGGATGGCGGGTCGTTCGCCTTCGGGGCGGCCTGGATGATTTTTCTTGACTTGTCCCGTCGCCTTCGATATAAACAGAATAGCTCTGAGACAAACGGGGCAGCTTGTCTGTAATCACTGATTTTGCTTGTTTAGGGGGAAAACGGGATTGAGTGGGAATGGTGTCTGGAACCCATCTTGGACGCGATGGGTATGGGGGCTTGCGCTGGTGATCGGAGGCTATTTTCTCTTTCCGTACTTTTTGCCGTTTTTAATTGCACTTTTGCTGGCTGTCTTAATAGAGCCCCTGATCCAGGCGATTCAGAAAATGGGCGTCAAAAGCAGGGTGGTTGCGGCCTGGATCGCAATTGGCGGGCTGGCGCTGCTGCTGGGTGCGGTCACTTATTTTGTGGTGGCGCGTATTTTTGTTGAATTGGTTGAAATTTATCAGAAGGCCCCCCAGTACATATCGGATCTGGAAACCTGGATTTCCGGCTGGATTCAGGCCATCCCGCCAGAGACCCTAAACGCGGTTCAGGAAAACTTTACGAGAAGCCTTTCCGGGTGGCTCACGAATTCCAACGGTTTGGTCGGGCGGTCCGCCTCAGCCTTTGTCAATTTTGCTTCGGCTGTTCCCGGGATGATTATTCTCAGTCTCCTGACCATTTTGGCGTTTGTCCTGATCAGTTTGCACTTGCCTCAGCTCAAGGCGCAATTTTACCGCTGGTTTGCACCGGAATCCCATGAAAAACTGGACATCATCATCAGTGAGTTGAATAAGGGACTTATCGGATATATCCGTGGACAGGTTTTGATCAGCTTTATTATTTTCGTCCTCACGCTGATCGGGTTGTTATTGTTGCGGGTGCCTTACGCATTGGCGCTCGCTGCTGTGATCGCCGTCTTGGATTTCTTGCCTTTTCTCGGCTCGGGGCTGATCCTCATTCCCTGGGCGATCTGGGTTCTGGTCAAGGAGCAGATTTTTTTTGGGATTGGCTTGATTGTGCTGTATGTCGCGATCACGTTGCTGAGGCGGATTATTGAACCGAAAGTGCTGGGAGACAGTCTGGGCATGAGTACCCTGACGATCCTGATCAGCATGGTCCTTGGTTTTTCATTTATGGGGGTTTTGGGCCTGCTGGTCGGCCCTGCCTTGGTCGTGGTTTACAAGGCGTTTCGGAAAGCCGGATTTTTTCAATTTCAGATTCGACTCTAAAGAAATTAGGGTGATGTTGTGTCGACTGGGCTAACGCAGCTTTTGCAAGTGCTTGTCGAGCCGGATGAAGAAGGGTTGATGATCCGGGAGGTGATCAGAAGGCGTTGGCCGGTTTCGAATGGTTTTCTCAGGCGATTAAAGCGGGATGAGATGATTTGGCGCAACGGGGAGCCCGCTTTTTTGACGGAGCGCGTGTTAAGGGGCGATCGGATCCAGCTGGCCGTGCCTGCCGCTTTTCCGGAACACATTTTGCCCGAGCCGATCCCGCTCCACATTTTGTATGAAGACGATTGGCTGATGGTCGTGGACAAGCCACCGGGGATTGTGGTTCACCCGACCAAAGGACATCCTTCCGGAACACTGGCCAACGGCATTGTTCACCATTGGCTAAGCCGTAAAGAGAGGCCCGGATTTCACCTTGTCCAGCGTCTCGACCGTGACACATCGGGGCTTTTGGTCATCGCCAAGAACGCATTTGCCCATCAACAGCTGGCGTTGCAGATGAGTCGTGGACGGCTGAAAAAAGGGTACATGGCGGTCGTGGAAGGGAGAGTCAGCAGTCCAAAGGGTGTCATTGAGGCGCCGATCTGGCGCGAGCCTGGTTGCGTTCGCCGGCTGGTGGACCCGAGGGGCAAGCCGGCGCGAACCGCCTACCAGGTAGAGCGGCTTTTACAGAATGCCACGCTGCTCCGCTTGAAACTGTTGACCGGCCGTACGCACCAGATTCGCGTTCACCTGGCGCATCTGGGCCACCCCTTATTTGGCGATGCGCTGTATGGCGGAAATACGGAATGGATTCAGCGGCAGGCGCTCCATGCCGCAGAGCTTAGGTTTGAGCATCCGGCCGGGAGATATCCGATGTCATTCCGGAGCCCTCTGCCCGAGGATATCCAACAGTTGCTCCACAGCCTTGCTCATGCCTGATGTTGGGTTTTCAAAAGGGGTTCCAGCGCTTCCTCGGTAGGCGTCACATAAATCGTTTTCTGTTTTTCGTAAATCACGAATCCCGGTTTGGCCCCACTCGGTTTATGGACGTGCCGGATCAAGGTATAGTCTACCGGGACCTGTGAGGAACGTTGTGCCTTGCTGAACCAGGCGGCAAGCAAGGCCGCCTCTTTCAACGTTTGTTCGGTGAAGTGTTGCCCGCGGATGACCACATGGGAGCCCGGAATGTCCTTGGCGTGCAGCCAGGTGTCGTTGCGGTTGGCCAGTTTTCCGGTAAGGTAATCATTCTGCCGGTTGTTTTTGCCGACGAGAATTTCGAACCCTTCGGAAGACCGGAACTGCTGCGGACGCGGCGGTTCGGTCTTCCGTTTTTTCCGGACCGTTTTGCGGCTGCGCAGATATCCTTGCTCGATCAGCTCTTCACGGATTTCCTCCAGTTCTCTGTCGCTGGCCAAGGCCAATTGCGCCAGGATCGTCTCAAAATAGCGGTTTTCCTCTTCTGCAAGCTCCAGTTGCTGTCGGGCCATCCGCAGGCTGTTTTTGGCCTTGTTGTATTTTTTGAAATAGGCCTGTGCGTTTTCGCTGGGCGAGAGGGCGGGGTCCAGTGGAACACGAATCTGCGGCATGGATTCTTCGTAAAAGTTTTCCGCGATGAGCTCCGTATCACCCGGCTGGATGCGGTAGAGGTTTGCCGTCACCAGTTCCCCGAACAGGCGAAAATCCTCTGCTTGCTTGGCTTCCTCCAAAGTGGCCCGGAGTTTCTCCATTTTTTTCAGGTTTTTTTTCATCTCGTTTTCAAGCCAGTTTTTGAGGTCATGGGCCTGCTGCCTGATTCTCTCCTTCTGTGCTTGCTCTTTATAAAATGATTCCAGGCATTGGCTGACGGTCGGACAGGTTTTTTTCTTTCCATCCAGGCTGTGTAAGGGGATGACATGGAAATCATCTTTTTCCCCGTTGATCACGGTTGGTTCGTAATGATGCTGTTTCAATTGATTGATGATTTCGGAAAAGGCATGCCAAACGTTGTCTCTGGTTGGCAGGCCTGCCCGATGGAGGATTTCCCTGGCGAGCGTCGGGCCAATCCCGAAGTAGCGTTCCACCAGCTGTTTCTCCAGCTTGCCGCGGTTCCAATCGATGGCCGCAAAAAAAGATTCCCGGTCCATTTCCCAAGGGACGGCTTTTTCCTGCGGGGGTGGAGGAGTATAGGTCCTTCCGGGGAGCACCTGCCGGTATTGGCTTAATGCCGCGGGCACGTGGTGAATCGCTTCCAGGATCCGCTGGGAATCCAGATCGATCAGGATGAGGTTGCTGTGCTTTCCCATCACTTCCAGCACCAACCGTTTGATTCCCCAATCCCCGAGTTCATTCCGGCTGCGGATGTCCAGCCAGCATACGCGATCCAACCCCATTTGACCGATACCTGCGATCAATCCGCCTTCCAGGTGTTTGCGCAGCACCATGCAAAACAGGGGAGGCTCAGGCGGGTTGGACAGTTGTTCCTGAACCTGATAGATGCGCGGAATGGTATGGCTGGCCGAAAGGAAAAGACGGTGGTTTTCGCCATGAGCGCGGACGAGCAGGATCACGTCTGTTTCGCTCGGCTGATAAATTTTCGTCACCCGTCCGCCTACGAGCGGCTGCAGTTCATGGACGATGGCTCGCATGACAAAACCGTCAAAACCCATTGCCCACCCTCCTGTCCCAAAATGTTCCCATTTTCGTACCAGACAAGTATAGCATGTTTTCCTGTTGCCCTGAATAGAGTAAAGCAGAGCAAGGGCCGGCCAAGCAGATAGGGGGGCAGCAGAAGCGCAATGAAGGAAAAGAAAGCATACCAACAATCGGTTGAAGATGTGCTCCGCCAATACGAGACGGATGTGAATGCCGGATTGACATGGAAAGAAGCGGAGAAAAGATTGGCGCGATATGGCGAAAATCTCCTTGCAGGGGGAGAACGGATCAATCCTCTTTTCTTGTTTTTCAGTCAGTTCAAGGATTTTATGGTGTTCATCCTTCTGGTCGCCACATTGTTGTCAGGATGGCTTGGTGAATATACGGATGCATTGACGATTGTGGCCATTGTCCTGCTGAATGCCGTCCTGGGTTTTGTTCAGGAGTATCGTGCGGAAAATTCCTTGCAGGCGCTCAAGCAGATGACGGCGCCAGAGTGCCGGGTCTTGCGGGACAGGCAATTGCAAAAGATACCGGCTAAAACAGTGGTGCCGGGCGACATCGTCTATTTGGAAAGCGGCGATCGGATTCCAGCCGATTTGCGGTTGGCGGTTGCCGAAGGACTGCGCATCGAGGAAGCCGCGTTGACCGGGGAATCGTTGCCGGTCGCCAAATTCGCCGATCCGCTTCCGGATGAAGATTTGTCTCTGGGCGATCGGCAAAACATGGCCTATATGGGTACCAGTGTGGTACAGGGAAAAGGGATCGGCATTGTGGTAGCCACCGGGATGCAGACGGAAATGGGGAAAATCGCCCATCTGATGCACATTGAAGACGAGGAGGTTACTCCGTTGCAGCACCGCCTGGCCCATTTGGGACAGGTGTTGGTTGTCGCCTGCCTGCTTTTGACCGGTCTGGTGGTGGGTCTTGGAATCTGGCATGGGCAAGAATTGTATCAAATGTTTCTTGCTGGTGTCAGTCTCGCCGTGGCGGCCATTCCGGAAGGCCTGCCGGCGATTGTGACGGTGTCCCTGGCACTGGGCGTGCAACGGATGATCAAGCGGCAGGCCATCATTCGCAAGTTGCCGGCGGTGGAAACGCTGGGGACGGCGACCGTTGTCTGTTCCGACAAAACGGGAACCCTGACGCAAAACCGGATGACGGTGACCCACATCTGGATTGCGGGGCGCAAGATTGAGGTAAAAGGAGAACAGGAACCTTCATCAGGTCCCTTTGTCTCCGCAGGCCTGCCGCTTGCGTCGCAACGGCACCGGGAACTGCAGTGGCTTTTGGAGATCGGCTGCCTTTGCAACAATGCACAACTGATCGAAAACGGCAGGAAAAGAATTTTTGGAAAGAAAAAGCACCCTGACAAGATTCCGGCTGCAGGCCCGGAAGGGGACTGGTTGCTGCAGGGCGATCCGACTGAAGGAGCGGTTCTTTTTGCCGGATTGAAGGCCGGCCTGAACCCCGCTGAGCTGCGCGGTCGCTGGCGGCGGATCAAGGAATTTCCGTTTGATCCGTCAAGAAAGATGATGTCGGTTGTCGTGGAGGACACATCCCGCAACCGCTGGGTGCTGGTGAAGGGAGCGCCGGATGTCCTGTTGGAACGTTGCACGCAGATTGTATACGGCGAGAAGGAGCAGCTCCTGTCGCCCGCCTTTAGGAAGAACGTCATGCAAGCAAATGAATCGCTGGCGCAAATGGCTTTGCGAAACTTGGGATTTGCATACCGGCGCCTGCGTCCGGGAGAAATTCCCCAAAATGAGGCGGAAGCCGAACAAGGTCTGGTCTTTCTCGGGTTGATGGGCATGATCGACCCGCCTCGCCCAGAGGTCAAGCAGGCCATTGCCCTTTGCAGGCGGGCCGGTATCCGGACCGTGATGATCACCGGCGATCATCAGACGACGGCGGAGGCCATTGCCCGGCAACTGGGGATCCTTCCGCCGGGGGGACGGGTGCTGACCGGCAGTCAGCTGTCCCGGATGGGCCAATCGGAACTGGCGGAAAACATCGATCAGATATACGTTTACGCACGTGTTGCGCCGGAACACAAGCTGCGGATTGTCAAGACCTTGCAAGCCAAAGGTGAAGTGGTGGCGATGACCGGGGACGGGGTCAATGACGCACCGGCTGTTAAAGCGGCGGACATTGGCATTGCGATGGGCAGAACCGGTACCGACGTGACCAAGGAAGCAGCCTCCCTCGTCCTTGCCAATGACAACTTTGCGACCATTGTGGCTGCCGTCGAAGAGGGACGAGGCATTTATGAGAACATCCGGAAATTTATCCGTTACATGATGGCCAGCAATGTGGGAGAAATTTTTACCATGCTCATTGCGATGCTGTTGGCGATGCCTTTGCCGCTGCTTCCCATTCACATCCTCTGGGTCAACTTGGTGACGGACGGGTTGCCGGCCATGGCGCTGGGAGTGGACACCAGCGAAGAGAATGTGATGCACCGTCCGCCGCGGGATGCGCGTGAAAGCGTCTTTGCGCGCGGGATGGGATGGAAAATCATCAGCCGGGGGCTTTTGATCGGACTGGTCACGGTGGGCAGTTTTTGGCTGACGCTGGCAGAAAACCCGGACGACCTGTTACGGGCTCAGACGGTGGCTTTTGCGACGCTGGTGATGGCCCAGTTGATTCACGTTTTTGACTGCCGGTGTGAGCGTTCCGTCTTTGATCGCAATCCATTTGAAAACCGCTGGCTGGTCCTTTCGGTGATCATGTCTGTGTTGATGCTGCTGGCTGTCATCTACGTCGGTGTTCTGCAACCGGTTTTTCACACCACGGCGCTTCATTTGCGCGAATGGGCCTTGATTTTGTTCGCCGCAGCCATTCCTACGTTCATCGCCGGCATTCCGGCCCTGTTGTCAGGCAAACCGGCGCAGGCGCTCCATCCGATGCGCTAAAAGGTCGTGATACTTGTTCAGATCACCTAAATTGTTTAGAATAAATGAATGGAAGTGAAACCAACATGAAAAGCATGACAGGTTATGGGCGGGCTGAAGTATCGGCTCATGGACAACGGCTTGTGTTGCAGATTCGGTCTGTCAACCACCGATATCGGGAAATTTCAGTTCACTTGCCAAAAAACTGGTTATCCTATGAAGAGCTTCTCAGAAAAGAGCTCCAGTCACATCTGTCCCGGGGAAAAGTGGACCTGTATGTGCAGCTGGAGCCTGTGGACGGAACCTTGCAGACGCTGAATTGGCAACGTGTCGAGGACTGGATAAGGCTGTTGCGGACGCTCAAGGAACGCTTCCAATTGCCAGGGGAAGTTGACATCCGCACGATTTTGGAAATTCCCGAAATCTTCCACACACAAGTCGATGATGAATTTGATTGGAGTGAGCCGCTCAGGGAGGCCGCTGCCCTGGCATGTCAGCAGCTGAACCAGATGCGACGGCGGGAAGGTCAAGTCATACAGGAAGACCTCCGGCGGCGCAACCGGCTGGTCCTTGAACAGGTGGAAGAGATGCAGCGACACGCGGAACAGATGCTGGAGATCTACCGCGGTCGTCTGCTGCAGCGGCTGGAAGCGCTCGGGGTGGAGAAGATAGCGGAAGAAAAATTGTACACGGAGCTGCTGATCTTTGCGGAGAAGGCGAATATTGATGAAGAGCTGACACGTTTGCGCAGCCATTGTCAGCAATTTGCCCGGATCGTCGAAGAGCCGGGGCCGGTCGGGAAAAAGCTGGATTTCCTGTTGCAGGAAATGAGCAGGGAAATCCATACCATTTCGGCGAAAGTGCCCGATCCTACCCTCAATCAGCACATTCTCACGACGAAAAGCGAGATTGACAAGATGCGGGAACAAATTCAAAATGTGGAGTAACTTTTGCGGTCGTCATGTACCTGCAAGCTTTTCAAACTTAGGATGGGAGGGCAGGCTCAATCTGATGTCTATCAAACTGATCAATATCGGATTTGGCAATATTGTGTCGGCTAACCGCATCATTTCGATTGTCAGCCCCGAATCAGCGCCGATCAAGCGGATCATCACCGAAGCGCGGGCCAACAGCCGTCTGATCGACGCCACCTACGGAAGGCGAACCAGGGCTGTGATTGTGATGGACAGTGACCACGTGATCCTCTCAGCGGTGCAACCGGAAACGGTTGCGAATCGGTTGAACACCAAAGAGGATCCTGCGGTTGATCCGGAGGATTGAGATGGCAGACCATCAGCAGGGATTGCTTATTGTATTATCCGGGCCTTCCGGTGTGGGAAAGGGAACCGTCTGTTCCGCCTTGCGCAGCTTGATGCCTGAGCTGGTGTATTCCGTATCGGTAACGACACGCAAGCCTCGCGCCGGGGAAAAGGACGGGGTGAACTATTTTTTCAGGACCCAGGAAGAATTTCAGCGGATGATTGAACAGGGACAGCTGCTGGAATGGGCCAGATACGCCGATCATTATTACGGCACGCCAAGGGAATTTGTTGAACAAACTCTTGCCCAGGGCAAGGACGTCATATTGGAAATCGAAGTTCAGGGAGCGCTTCAGGTGAAGGAAAAGTTCCCCGAAGGCATTTTTATTTTTCTCCTGCCCCCCAGTTTGAACGCGTTGAAGGAACGGATCGAACATCGGGGGACGGAAGACGAGGAGGATATTCTCCGCCGCTTGGGCGTGGCCAGGGAAGAGTTGAAGATGTTGCATCATTATGATTACGCGGTGGTAAACGACGTGGTTGAGAAAGCGGCGGACAAGATCCGGGCGATTATCGCGGCTGAACACCTGAGGACGAAACGGATCTGGGATCGGTTTGCCAAACAGTTGGAGGAGGTTGAGTTTCGCTGATGCTGTTTCCCGAAGTGGACAAGATGATCGAAGCGGTTGGAAGCAAGTATTTGCTTGTCACAGCAGCCGCAAAAAGGGCGAGACAGATTAAGGACGGTTCACCGCTGACGATCGATTCGGCTTCGTCGCACAAAGAGGTAGGAATGGCATTGGAAGAAATCGTCGCCGGCAAGATTGTCCTCCAGGAAAAACAGGATGAAGAGCAGGAGGAGAAGGAATCCTGAAAGCTCTTCCGCCGCCGTGCGTGAGGAGGGGAATGATGGAAGGAAAGCGCATTGTCCTGGGCGTGACAGGTGGGATTGCCGCTTACAAGGCGGCGGATTTATGCAGCCGCTTGAACAAACTGGGCGCAAAGGTCCAGGTGATCATGACCGCAGGGGCTACCCGGTTCATCACTCCGTTGACCTTTCAAACCTTATCGCGCCACCATGTGTTTGTGGATGTTTTCGAGGAACAAGATCCATCTGTGGTTTCGCATATTGATGTTGCCGATCACGCCGATCTGATGGTGATTGCGCCGGCGACGGCAAACCTGATTGCCAAAATGGCCCATGGCATTGCCGATGACATGCTGACCACGACGGCGCTGGCGACACGGGCGCCGATTCTGGTCGCGCCGGCGATGAATGTCCATATGTACCAGCATTGGACCGTTCAGGAAAATATTGCGCGCCTGAAGGCGCGCGGCGTTGAATTCATCGACCCGGTCGAGGGGTTGCTGGCTTGCGGTTATGAAGGCCAGGGCAAGTTGGCGGAGCCGGCGGATATTGTGGCGAAAATTCAGTCGATGCTTGCGAAAAAACGGGATTGGTCCGGACGTACCGTTCTCGTCACAGCAGGCCCCACACGCGAACCGTTGGATCCGGTTCGTTTTTTTAGCAATCGTTCATCCGGAAAGATGGGCTATGCCATTGCCGAAGCGGCGCAAAAACGGGGGGCGCGCGTTCTTTTGGTCACCGGGCCGACCCGTCTGTTGCCTCCTGCCGGTGTCGAGGTGTTTGCTGTGGAGACGGCAGACCAAATGTATGAGACGGTTCTATCCCTTTTGCCCGATGCGGATGTCGTCTTCAAGTCGGCTGCCGTGGCTGATTATGCGCCGGTCCAGGTCGCGGAGCAAAAGATCAAAAAGGTGTCTGACCAGATCCAGGTACAGCTGCGGCGTACTCCTGATATTCTGGCTGAGATTTGCAAACGCAGGCGACCGGACCAGTGCATCGTCGGTTTTGCGGCTGAGACGGAACAGGTGAGCCGTTATGCGTTGGACAAGCTGGAACGGAAAGGGGCCGACTTTATCGTCGCCAACGACGTTTCCCAGGGGGATATCGGCTTTGATACGGACGCCAATCGAGTGGAGGTATACGGGAGGAACGGCTTTTTTCATACTTGGCCAAAGATGAGCAAGCGGGAAGTGGCGGACCGGCTTCTGGATCTCATTTTGAAACATGTGCTTGAGAAGGAGACGCGATGAGACTGCGGGTGCAGGTTGTGGTGGATGTTCCCGGGCAGGCCGGTGATCAGAGTTACACCTATTTGGTCCCGGAAGAATGGGCCGCTGAGGTCCGAATCGGTTCACGCGTGGTGGTGCCGTTCGGTTCACGCCGAGTGGATGGCATTGTCATCGACGTGAAGGATGAACCGCTGGCAGCCAAACGGGGGACGGAACAGGCGCAAGAGGACATCGTGCTCCGTGAGATTGAAGAAGTGGTGCCACCGCCTTTGACCGCAGAGCTGGTCAATCTGGCGCACTGGCTCAGCCAGAAAACCCTGTGTTCATGGATGACCGCTCTTAAGGTGATGATTCCTGCCGGCGTTCGTGGCAGGTATACCACCGAAGTGGAGATTAAGGATGACGGATGGCTGAAGACGGACGAGGAACAGGAGATTTTGTCCTATGTAAAGGATCATCCCGCCATTGCCTGGAAAGATCTGTTGCAAGCATTTCCGGCGTACAAACGCATCCTGAACCAATGGAGACGTGAGGGGCGGCTTGTGGTCCGCCCTGTCCTGAAAAGGGATGTCCGGGGCAAGAAGGCGGCCTTCATCCGCCTGAACATCGATCCGGGGAAGCTGGACGTTTTCTTGCAACAGCTTCCCCGCCAGGCGGTCAAGCAACGGGAGATCCTCGAGCAATTTCGCCGCCATCCGGACGAGGAATGGCTGCAATCTGACCTGCTGAAACGGGTTCAGGCTTCCTCCTCGACGATTCAATCGCTCATTCGTCAGGGAGTATTGGCGCGGGTGGAAAAAGAGGTGCCACGGCATCCTTTTTCTGGTCGGCCGCCAGAACGGGACGTCCCCAAACCGTTGACCGAAGAACAACAATCCGTGTTGAATCCGATTTTGGCGGCAATATCAAAGCGGGAGTACCAGGCCTTTTTGCTGCATGGCGTAACCGGAAGCGGCAAGACGGAAGTTTATCTGCAGGCGATTGCCCATTGCCGGCATCTGGGACGTGCAGCAATCGTCCTTGTGCCGGAAATTTCCCTCACCCCTCAGATGGTGGACCGGTTTCGTCGGCGATTCGGCGAGGAAGTGGCGGTATTTCACAGCGGCTTGTCACAAGGGGAACGTTTTGATGAATGGCGAAGAATTCAGGAAGGCCGTGCCGGTGTCGTTGTTGGAGCCCGTTCGGCCATTTTTTCTCCCTTTGAAAACATAGGGCTCATCATCGTGGACGAAGAGCATGAAGGAACCTACAAGCAGGAGGAGGCCCCCCGCTACCATGCGCGGGATGTCGCCTTGCGACGCGCCCGGTACCATCGGGCGGCCGTCGTCTTTGGCAGTGCCACGCCCTCCCTCGAAGCCTATACAGCAGCCCTGCAGGGAGGCTTTACGCTGCTGAGCATGAGACACCGGGTTCACGGCCGTCCCTATCCTCGCGTCCACCTCGTCGATTTGCGGAAGGAGTTGCAAGAGGGAAACCGCAGCCTGTTCAGCCGTCTTCTTTATGAAAAAATGCTGGAACGGTTTGCCCGCAAGGAGCAGGTGATTCTCTTCCAACACCGTCGTGGCTTTGCCCATTTTGTGATGTGTCGCGTATGCGGGACGGCGATCACCTGTCCCCACTGCGATATCACCTTGACGTACCACCGAGTAGGCAACCACCTGCGCTGCCATTATTGCGGGTTTACAGCGTTGGAACCGTCTGCCTGTCCGGAGTGCGGAAGCCAGCACATCCGCCATTTGGGTGTTGGTACCCAGCGGGTGGAGGAGGAGCTGAACCGCCTCTTTCCCCAGGTTCGCGTGTTGCGAATGGATGCGGATACGACCGCTCAAAAAGGGGCCCACCAGCGCCTGCTTGATCTTTTTCAAAGACACGAAGCGGATGTCCTGCTGGGGACGCAGATGATCACCAAGGGATTGGATTTTCCAAATGTCACACTGGTAGGCGTGATCCTTGCCGATTCACTGCTTTTTCTGCCCGACTTTCGCGCCAGTGAGCGGACGTTTCAACTGTTGACACAGGTGAGCGGCCGTGCCGGCCGTCACGAGAGGCCGGGAGAAGTGGTGATCCAGAGTTTCAACCCGGAACACGAAAGCATCCAGGCGGCTGCCACGCATGACTATGTCCGGTTTTACCAGAGGGAAATGCTGCTGCGCAAGCAGTCCGGCTATCCGCCATACTGCCGCCTGGCGCAGCTGGTCTTCGCGCATGAAACGGCCGCCGTTGCCTTGTCCTGGGCGACGCAGGTGACACACTGGCTCAACGGGGAGCTAAAGGATCATGCCCACATCTTGGGGCCGGTTGCTTCACCGATCGCGAGACTAAAAAATAGATATCGATTTCAGAGCATGATAAAATATACAAATGAAACCATTGTCCGTACGGTCTTGCGAGCGGCGCTGACCCATTGGGAGCCCCGGCTGAAGAAGGAACAGGTCAGCTGGCACATCGACATGGAACCGCGTATGCTGGGTTAGATGAACACAAGCGGAAAGGAGGGGAGCAAATGGCTGTACGGGTCATTGTCAAGGAGCCGGATCCGATCTTGCGCCAGGTCAGTCAAGAGGTTCGACGGATTACGCCGAACATCCACAAGCTCCTGGATGATATGGCGGAGACGATGTACGATGCGGGTGGCGTAGGGCTTGCGGCGGTCCAGGTAGGCGTTTTGAAAAGGGTCGTGGTTATTGATGTGGGCGAAGGGTTGATTGAGCTGATCAATCCGGTGATCACCTCACGCGAAGGCGAACAGATTGGCCCTGAAGGTTGCCTGAGCATTCCCGGGCTCGTGGGTGAAGTGAAACGGGCCATGCGGTGTACTGTCGAGGCTTTGAACCGCCATGGAGAACCGATTGTGGTCGAGGGCGAGGGTTATTTGGCGCGCGCCCTGCAACACGAAATTGACCATCTCAACGGGATCTTGTTTACCGATCTGACCTCCGTTTTCTACCAGTCTGAGAAGGAGCCTGATTGATGTCGGTACGTGTTTTATTTATGGGAACACCAGACTTTGCGGTGCCCGTGCTCGAGGCGCTGGTGCATTCTCCCTATGAAGTGATTGGGGTCGTCACGCAGCCGGACAGGCCGAAAGGTCGCAAGAAGGCATTGACGCCACCGCCGGTCAAGCAGGCAGCGGTGCGGTATGGTCTACCCGTCTTGCAACCGGAAAGAATCAGAGGGGAGGAGGCTTGCCAGTCGATCCTCGACATGCAGCCGGATCTCATCGTCACGGCGGCATACGGGCAATTGCTTCCGACCCCCATTTTACATGCGCCGCGCTATGGCTGCATCAATGTTCATGCCTCGTTGCTGCCCAAATACCGGGGCGGCGCCCCGATTCACTGGGCGATTATCAATGGCGAACGGGAAACGGGGATCACGCTCATGTACATGGTTGAGGAGCTGGACGCAGGAGACATCATCGCCCAGCATGCGGTACCGATTCACCCTCAGGACACCGTAGGCTCTTTGCATGACCGGCTGAAGGAGCTGGGTGCCCGCCTGCTGATGGATACGATGCCGGCGTTGTTGGCGGGCCAGATTCGGCCAACGCCGCAAGATGACAGCAAGGCCACGTACGCGCCAAATCTGCGGCGTGAAGATGAGCGGATCGATTGGCACCGTACCGCCGAAGAGGTATATAACCGCATTCGCGGGTTAAACCCATGGCCCGTCGCTTACTCCACTTTTCGAGGGGAAACCTGGAAGATATGGTGGGGCCGGCCGGTGCGGCGGGAACACCAAGCGCCGCCTGGGACGATTCTCGAAGTGACGCAAGAGGCTGTGATCGTCGCATGTGGCCGGGACGCGCTCGAAATTTTGCAGATTCAGCCTTCCGGGAAGACCAGGATGACGGTGGCCGATTATCTCCGCGGCAGAACAATCCAACCCGGCGAATGTTTCGAGAGCGGAGGTTAAAGCGTGTGAAAAACAGGCCGGCGAGACAGCCCAAACCATCCATTGACAACGCCAGGGCAGCAGCCTTGGCGGTTTTAACATCGGTAGAGCAGGGAGCCTTCAGCAACCTGAAGTTGAATCATGTGTTGAAAAAGGCACACCTTCCCCGCCTGGAGGCAGCCTTGGCCACTGAATTAACCTATGGCACCTTGCAGCGCCGCAACACCATCGACTGGATGCTGACGCCTTATCTGAAGCGGGATCTGGGGAGACTTGACGCCTGGGTGAGAAATCTGTTGCGCATGAGCGTCTACCAGCTCGTCTACCTGGATCGGATCCCCGATCACGCCGTGGTCCATGAAGCGGTTGAGTTGGCCAAATCGTGGGGGAATCCAGGGATCAGCGGTTTTGTCAACGGGACATTGCGAAATTTTCTGCGTTTCCCCGACAGACGGCAAATCCCCGCCGGCCTTTCCCCCGTTGCCCGGCTGTCCTTGCAGCATTCTCACCCGGAGTGGCTGGTCCGGCGGTGGCTTGAGCAATACGGCGAGGCGGCAACAGAGGCGATGTGCCGGGAGAACAATCGGCCACCGGCGCAATCCATCCGCGTCAATCGCCTGAAAACGTCGCGCGACGGGTTGCTCCAGCTACTCCGGGACAATTGTCCGGGGAATGTTCAGCCCTCACCGGTGTCGGTCAGCGGCATTCGCTATGAAGGAACGCTTTCGCTGGCCCAAACTCGCTGGCATGAGGAAGGATGGTTTACGATTCAGGATGAGAGCGCCCAATTGGTGACAGAAATCCTGGATCCACAGCCAGGGATGCGGATTCTGGACGCCTGTGCGGCGCCGGGCGGCAAGACCACCCACCTGGCAGAATGGATGTGCGATCAGGGTCGGATTGTCGCCTGGGACGTTCGCCTACATAAAGTGAAGTTGATTCGCCAAGCGGCAAGAAGGCTGGGCTTGACATCCATTGAGGTCCGGCAGCAGGATGCCCGCCTTGGCGCCCAATCGGGAGAGGCACCCTTTGATGCGGTGTTGCTGGATGCGCCCTGCAGCGGCTTGGGTGTCATTCGCCGCAGGCCTGACCTCAAATGGTCCCGCAAGGAAAGCGACATTCAACAACTGGTGCAGCTGCAGCGGGAACTGTTGGCCGGCGTCGCCCCTTTGGTCCGGCCTGGCGGTCTGCTGGTCTACAGCACCTGCACCATTGAACAGGCAGAAAATGAGGAGAATGTCGCCTGGTTTCTCGCCAACCATCGCCAGTTTGAACTGGATCAGGATTGTCCCCATCCGCTGTGTGAAAACGGTCAGGTCCGGATACTTCCGCATCAGTTCCACAGCGACGGTTTTTTTATCGCGCGAATGAGAAAGAAAGCTTAATCGTCTTTGCATGATGATGACGGATACAGAAGCGAGCTGTCGCCACAAAGGGGGATTGGCATGAGCGGTGCGTGGAGGACAGACGTTGGCAAGGTGCGTTTTGTCAACGAAGATGCGGTTTATTATGATGAGCGTGCGGGTGAAATGATACTCGCCATGGTGGCTGATGGAATGGGGGGGCATCAGGCGGGCGATGTGGCCAGTCGAACCGCCATTGACGTAATCCAACGCGAACTCCGCGAAGTGACCTCCCGTACCCTGGCAATGGATGCGCGAAATTATCTGGAAGAGGCCATTCTCAAGGCCAACCAGGTCATCTACCGGCGAGCACAGGAGGATCCGCAGCTGTCCGGCATGGGGACAACCATTGTCGTGGCACTGATCTCCGTGGATTGGGGGTGGATCGCCCACATCGGCGACAGCCGTGCTTACGCTTGGGATTCATCACGCCTGCTGCCGATTACCGCCGATCACTCATTGGTCAATGAGCTCGTCAAAAGCGGACAGATTCGCGCCGATGAAGCCATCCGCCATCCGCAGCGGAACATCCTGGTTCGCGCGCTGGGAACCGACTTGAAGGTAGAAGTGGAGTTCAACAGCTACCAGCCACAGCCCGACCAGCTGCTCCTACTGTGCAGCGATGGCCTGACGACCATGCTGAGCGATGAACAAATCAGCCAGATCTTGCGCGGCGACGGCACGTTGCAGGATAAGGCCGACCGGCTTCTCAACCAGGCTTTGGAACAGGGGGGCGAAGACAACATCTCTCTCATCCTGTTCACCCCTCCCTCAACCTCTCCAGACGGCAGATCTGTTTGTCGCTAGTTGGGGGTGGGAACGTGATTGGAAAAGTGTTAAACCAAAGATACCAGGTGATCAAACGGCTGGGCAGCGGCGGCATGGCTACGGTATACCAGGGGCTTGATTTGGAGGAGTTGCGGTTTGTTTCGCTAAAGGTCCTCAAGGAACAGTTTGTGCATGATGAGGCCTTTACCCGCCGGTTTCAGCGTGAGGCGGAGGCCGTCTCCCGGTTGTCCCACCCCAACATTGTCCGATTTTACGGTGTGGGCAAGGATCATGGGATCCCGTACATCGTCATGGAATATGTGGAAGGAGAAACGCTTAAGGAAAAAATATCCCGGCAGGCTCCCCTTCCTGTTGACGAGGCGGTTCGCATCGCCATGGAAATCTGTGACGCGTTGGAATACGCGCACCGGCACCAGATTGTACACCGTGATATCAAGCCGCACAATGTTCTCATTTCCACGGATGGAAAGGTCAAGGTCACTGACTTTGGCATTGCCCAGGCATCCAGTGAGGCGACGATTACGCATGGAACTGTCATCGGCAGCGTCCATTACTGTTCGCCTGAACAGGCTAAGGGAACAGTCGTCAGCGGGCAATCCGATTTATATTCGCTCGGCGTTGTTTTGTATGAGATGCTGACCGGCGAGTTGCCTTTTTCGGGAGACACGCCGGTTACGGTGGCCTTGAAGCATCTGCAGGAACCTTATCCCCCTGCCTATGAAAAGAACCAGTACATTCCGCAAAGCCTGGAAAATGTGCTGGCGCGGGCGCTTGCCAAAGATCCCAGGCAAAGGTATCAGTCAGCCGCCGAAATGCGTGCAGATTTGGCAATCGTCCTTCAATCCGGAGGAGTGATTGAGCCCCCGCAGGAGTATCCAGAGGATGAACAGGCAACACGGCTTCTTACGCCTCTGCCATCTGAGCACCGTGCGGTGAATGCGAGTGAATTTCAGCCGGCCGATGAATTTCAACCGGATGATGAATCGGCTCCATCGTCCGTGCCGAAACGTCGCCTTCGATGGTGGATGTCCCTTGCGCTGGTCATGCTGACGGCCGTTCTGGTGGTTGCAGGCTGGATGGCGCTGGACAGGTTGCAGGCCAAATGGAATGTGCCCGAGGTGGTGACCCCGAATGTGGTGGGTTTGCCGGAGGATGAAGCCGTTCGTTTATTGAAAAATGCCGGCCTGGAGGTGGAGCGTTTTGAAGTGGAAAACGAGGGGATGTCGCCGCATCATGTCGTGCGGCAAGATCCGCCGGGGGATTTGAAAGTAAAAGTCAACCGAACGGTGCGCATCTGGGTCAATACAGGCCCGGCATCTTTGACGCTTCCTTCCTTGGCGGGGCGCACACGCCAGGAAGCGGTGGCGGAGCTGGAGAACCTTGGTCTTTCGTACAGCCTCGAGGAGGAATACAGCCATCGCGTCCCAAAAGGAGAGATTATCCGCCATGACCCGCCATCCCAATCCACGGTCATCCCTGGAAGGACGACAGTAAAGCTGGTGGTCAGCGCGGGTCCAGAGATGCTTACCATGATTGATTTGCGTGGTTTGTCCCTCAAGGAGGCAGAGACCCGGCTGCTGGAGAAGGAGCTTTCTCTCGGAAGGGTTTATACCCAGCCGAGCGATGAACAAAAAGGCACGGTGCTGCGGCAATTTCCTTATGAACCGGGACAACCGGTCCCGATCGGTTCGGAGGTGGATCTCTGGGTCAGCAGCGGACGGCCTGAGGAGGATTAACGGCTTAGTGGGCGGGTTAGGGCTCTGGCGATTTCTTAGCTGGATAGAGGAAAGCTGACTGACTGGGGGAATACAATGGAATTGGAGGGACGGATTGTCAAGATCATCAGCAATTTTTGTTATGTGGATACCGAAAAGGGCCTGGTTCCATGCAAGGCGCGCGGGGTGTTCAAGAAAAAGGCGCTTACACCCCTTGTCGGCGATCGGGTCAGTTTGTCTTGGGATGGCGGTGAATACGGGATCATTCAGGCCATCCACCCAAGAAGCAACCAATTGTTTCGCCCGCCAGTGGCCAATATGGATCAGGTGTGCCTGGTTTTTTCTGTCGCCGAACCTCCCTTGAGCCTGGTTTTATTGGATCGCTTTCTGGTGCATGTGGAAGCGCACCGGTTTCCGGCGCTGCTTTGTTTTTCCAAGATGGACCTGTTGCCGTTGCAGGAATCGGAAACGGCTGAACAGTTTTACCAGACCTGCGAGATATACAAAAAAATCGGTTATCCTGTCATTCCCATCAGCGTCCGGACCGGGGAGGGACTGGACCAACTCATCGAACGGTTGCAGGGAAAGACCACCGTTCTGGCTGGCCAGTCCGGCGTAGGGAAATCCTCCCTGTTGAATGCGCTCATTCCCGGCAGCAACATGGAGACGGCGGAGATCAGCAAAAAATTGGGGAGAGGACGACATACCACGCGCCATGTAGAGCTGTTGTCCCTTCCCCAAGGAGGGTACCTGGTCGACACACCCGGCTTCAGCCAGCTGGATTTTCAGGGCATCTCTTCCGGAAAACTGGCGGATGCCTTTCCTGAGTTTGCCGCTTATTCCATGCACTGTCGCTTCCGAAGCTGCCTGCACTGGAAGGAACCCGATTGCGGGGTTCGCGAGGCGGTGGCTGAAGGTGCGATTGCCCCCACCCGCTATGAGCATTACCTGCACTTTTTACAGGATCGATTGGCGGAGGAGAAGCATAAAAAACTGTAAAGAGGGGAACGGAGAAAATGGGCCAGCTGATACTGGACGATGCGATGGCGCTGCCATTTGTGGATGGTTCCCAACTGGAGAGGCTTCAGCCGCAAGTTTCCGTGATTCATCGCGCGCTTCACGAACGGCAGGAGTCTGGCCTGGGTTGGGTGGATTATCCCCTGCGTGAAGAAAACGCGTACATTTCGCGGATTCTGGAGACGGCTGATATGGTTCGTCGGCAAGCCGACGTGTTGCTGGTCATCGGCATCGGCGGTTCCTATATCGGTTCGCGCGCGGCCATCGAAATGCTGCCGACGGACGGACCGGCCATTCTTTATGCCGGATACCAGCTCAGTTCCTTGCATCTCGTCCAGGTCATGGGTGCGTTACAGGGAAAAGATGTGTTCGTCAACGTGATCTCCAAGTCTGGAGCCACATTGGAACCTTCTCTCGTTTTCCGGATCATCTGGCCGCACTTGGTTGAGCGGTATGGGGAGGCTGAGGCTGCCCGGCGGATTCTCGTAACCACCGGCTCTTGCGGACCGTTGCGGAAGCAGGCAGAGCAGGCAGGGTTCCCGATTTTCAGCCTGCCTGAGGATATCGGCGGACGCTATTCGGTGCTGACGGCAGTTGGACTGTTGCCGATGGCGGTTGCCGGCATCGATATCAACGCGGTGATGCGGGGAGCAAGGGACGCGGCCCTGCGTTTCCAGGAACCCGATCTTAGTGTCAACCCTGCTTATCGTTATGCGGTATACCGCAACCTCTTCTATCGTCAGGGGAAAATCATCGAATTGTTGATCACGTATGAACCCAGCCTGTATGCCTTGTCCGAGTGGTGGAAACAGCTGTTTAGCGAAAGCGAAGGCAAGCACGGACAAGGGATTTTTCCGACGGCGGCGCAATTTACCACCGATCTTCATTCCCTTGGCCAATACATTCAGCAAGGCAGGCGTCTCTTGTTTGAAACGATCGTCGATATTCACAAGCTCCCTGTGTCGGTGAAGATTCCAAAAGGGAAAGGGAACGACGACGGACTGGATTTTTTGGCAGACCAGACGCTGGACTGGGTCAATCGCAAGGCCCTCGAGGCCACCCGGCTTGCGCACGCAGATGGCGGTGTGCCTAACCTGGTCGTCCGCCTTCCTGAGCTGAACGCGTATTGGTTCGGCCAGTTGATCTACTTTTTTCAGAAGGCCTGCGCCATGAGCGGGTATTTGGCGGGAGTCAATCCCTTTGATCAACCGGGCGTTGAGGCTTATAAGCAATATTTGTCGGCGATTCTCGGTCGCCCGGGATATGAAACACTGCAAAAAGACCTTGAACAGCGGTTGCAAAGAATGGGTCATAGGAATGGATGAAACCGATGGAAAAACGGTACGCGATCGGGGTGGATGTGGGTGGAAGTTTTACGAAGGTCGGCCTGGTGGAGCCCGGCGGCCGGTTGATGGCCCAGCGCGTCCTTCCCACTGAAAAGGAAAAGGGATTTCAGCATTTTATCCGGCTTTTGGAAGATGTGGTGGAGCAACTATTGCATGAGGCGCGCCTGTCCGAGCAGCAGATCAAGGGATTGGGGATCGGTCTTCCGGCTTTTTTGGATCGCGAAAAAGGGTGGATCCATCAAGCGATCAATCTCGGATGGCAAAACGTTGCGGTGAAAGAGGATTTGGAGCGGCGGTTTCCATGGCCTGTGCGGGCGGACAATGACGCCAATCTGGCCGCTCTGGCTGAAAGCTGGAGCGGGCGGGGGCGGGGAAAAAGTCCGCTTCTGTGTTTGACCATCGGCACCGGGGTAGGCGGCGGTGTGGTGATCGATGGCCGGCTTTTTCACGGTTTTTCCAACATGGCAGGTGAAATTGGCCACTTGCCGGTGTCGCAGAGAATGTGGCGCTGCCATTGCGGCAAAGAAGGCTGCCTGGAGACGGTCAGTTCGGCGACGGGAATGCTCCGCCTGGCGCGCGCCGGGCTGCAGGCGGGATTCTCCAGCAGCCTGCGGGAGGAGAGACTGACCATCCAGGAAATTTTTCGCGCGGCCGCTCAGGGTGACCCGCTTGCCAGAAGTGTGTTGGAGGAGGCGGGAGAGGCGCTTGCAGAGGCGCTGGCCATCGTCAGCCTGGTTCTCAACCCTGAGCGGATATTGTTGGGTGGCGGGGTGAGCCAATTGGCGGGAGATTGGCACCTGCGAATTCATCAAGTTTTTCAGGCAAAGGGGCTGCCCAGGGCGGTTGCCGGCGTGGAGGTGTTGCCGGCCTTTTGGGGCAACGATGCCGGGATGATCGGAGCAGCTGCGCTTTTTTTGAATGAGGAGGAGGCTGCAGGATGAAAATTGCGCCATCGATTCTTTCAGCAGATTTTGCCAACTTGGCTGCAGAATTGCGTTCGGTCGAAGCGGCCGATTGGATACATATTGATGTCATGGACGGCCATTTTGTTCCCAATATCACGATGGGCCCGATCATCCTTCAAGCGATCCGGCCGCTGACCGACAAGATATTGGATGTTCACCTGATGATTACGGATCCTGACCGGTATATTCCGGTTTTTGCGGAACATGGTGCCGATTTGATCACGGTACATCAGGAGGCAACCTGCCATTTGCAGCGGACGCTCGCGCTCATCCGTTCGCTCGGCAAACGTGCCGGCGTGGCGCTAAACCCGTCAACGCCGCTCCATGTCCTTGAGTATGTGTGGGAAGATCTGGACCTTGTCCTGCTGATGACGGTGAATCCCGGATTTGGTGGACAAGCCTTTTTGCCGCAAGTCCTGAGAAAAATATCGGCGTTGCGGCAGCTTCTTGATGAACGGGGCTACTCGCACATCGAGATTCAGGTGGATGGCGGCATTGACGATGTGACCGCGCCGCAAGTGCATGAAGCGGGCGCAACGGTAGCCGTCTCCGGCTCCTACATTTTTCGCCATCAAGACCGCGCGCAGGCGATCCAAAAGTTGCGCATGCTCAAAAAATAGGCACATTTGCCAAGCCGGTTGAATATACTCATATGGAACGCACCAGGCGTGGTGCCCTCTGTGGGGGTGTCGGTTCATGACAACCATCCGTAAAATGCGCTGGGCGGTCCGCCGTCATTCCAATTGGCTGTCCTGGCTGCTCATGTTGATTGGCCTCATACTGATCCTTATTTCGGTTCCCACCTGGGTGTGGATTGCCATCATCGGATTGGGTTTGATTTTTATCGGGATTCTCGTGAGAAGGCGGAAATATCTCGTTTAACGAAAGGGACGTTTAACGGAAAGGGAGGGGTCGGGATGCGGTTTTACGCGATAAAATTGCCGAAGTTCCTCAGCGGGATGGTCAAAATTGTGGTTCGGATGTTCAGCAGACAGCGTTAACAGTGAAGATAAAAAGCACCTGGTTCGGTGCTTTTTTTATACACGCTTTACTTTTCCGGATTTCAGGGCCTTCGCGCTCACATAAACGCGTTTTGGCTTTCCATCGACGAGGATGCGTACTTTCTGGACGTTGACGCCCCATGTACGTTTGGATTTTCGGTTGGAATGGCTGACTTTGTTCCCCCGTCCCGGAGATTTCCCGGTGATAAAACATTTGCGAGCCATGCTGCGCACCTCCTTGCTCGAGCAAACCTTTTGACCATGCCATTATACTATACCATGACAACAGAATACAAGAACACGCGATCACTCAGGTAAAATCTTACCGAAAGGATTGTGGATCGCTCACGTCAAAATCTTACTGAGGGGATGTGACGTGAGAATGTCTCTACAAAGCCGTCGCGAGTACTTACGCAAAATGCAGGAAC